>NZAF01000120.1 GCA_002686115.1 Halobacteriovorax sp.
ACTTTCATTCAGTGTCAATTGGTGTTGATGATGTCATTCTTTGTCGTGACTTTGTTTCAAGTCATAACTGTTATAAAACTGCTCTTTTCAATGAGTATGGCCAAAATAGTAGAAATTATATTTTTGAAGGTGAGGGGCTTGATCACTTTCAACTTCCACACAATACAGACCGAACTTTCGCCCTAAATTTGATTCTTAATGAATAGACTTACATAAAAAAGTTGTTAATAGCTCAAATTTACTTCCCTTTGTTAGTGATATTCTTTAAAATTTAAGAAGGTTTAAAGGAGTAACTATGAAAACTATTTTTTTATTATTTGTTCTAGCTTTAACTAGTGTTTCTTATGCTCATTGTGGAGCATGTGGAGAGGGAAGTGCTGAGGAGCATAGAGAAAAAGGTGAGGACTACGATCATCATGATGAGGAATATGAAAAAGAATTAGAAGAACAAAGAGAATATGATGATGAAGAGTCATCATCAGATGAAGAATAAAATAATATATGAAAGATAAAGTCTGCCGCTCATGTGGCAGACCCTTTTTCTTAATTGCACAAAGAAGTAAATACACAAACCATCTAAATTTTATAGGTCCTATCAGGTTAAAGCTTAAAAAATAACAGGGCGTTCTTGTCTTGTATAATCATGCAAATTCTGTCGCTATCTATACTTCTATCATGAAGAAATCCCTACATTTACAAATCTATCTTTTCTACTTTCGCCTAAGAGCCTTTCCAGTAAGGATGTTAGTCGCTTTTTAGCACAGGGTCATTTGGTAATAGGTAACAGCTATACTTTGATAGGGATTAAATATTGTCTATAGATTTAATGTCCTTTTAAGATATCATCATAGAAATTTTTATTTAACATCACTAAGGAGTGACAGATGAAATTAAAAGCAACTGCGCTTCTCGCAATGCTTTCGCTTGTTGGGTGTTCTTCGACACATGAAGGTTCGATGACACAACAATATGAAGCAGGAGAAGCAAAACCAAACAAGTTTTGGTGGCCTAAAAAAGTAAACCTTTCTCCACTTAGACAACATGCTGCTGAGTCAAGTCCAATGAGTAAGAGATTTGACTATGCAAAAGAATTTAAGAAATTAAATCTTAAGGCTGTAAAAAAAGACATCGCAAAAGTTTTAACAACGTCACAAGATTGGTGGCCGGCTGACTGGGGTAATTACGGACCTTTCTTTATTCGTATGGCATGGCACAGTGCTGGTACATACAGAGTTAGTGATGGACGTGGTGGAGCCGGTGGTGGTCAACAAAGATTTGAACCACTAAATAGTTGGCCAGATAATGCTAACCTCGACAAAGCAAGAAGACTTCTTTGGCCTATTAAGAAGAAATATGGAAAGAGACTTTCTTGGGCAGACTTAATGGTTTTAGCTGGAAATGTATCTCTTGAAGAAATGGGATTTAACACATTTGGTTTTGCTGGTGGACGTATGGATGACTGGGAACCAGATCTCGTTTACTGGGGACCTGAGAATAAATTCTTAGCTGCCGATAGACGTGGTAAAGATGGAAAGCTTAATAAAAAACTTGGTGCTACTCAAATGGGTCTTATCTACGTAAACCCAGAGGGACCAGATGGAAAGCCAGACTTTTCTAAAGCCGCTGCTGCTATTAGAGAAGCATTCGGAAGAATGGCGATGAATGATGAAGAAACTGTTGCACTTATCGCAGGTGGACATACTTTTGGTAAGGCACACGGTGCTCATAAGCCATCTAAGTGCGTTGGTGTTGATCCTGCTGGAGCTCCAATTGAGCAACAAGGAATGGGTTGGAAAAATAAATGTGGAACAGGTAAAGGTAAAGACACTGTGACTAGTGGTCTTGAAGGTGCTTGGACATCAACTCCAACTCAGTGGAGTATGCAATACCTAGATTTCCTCTATGCCTTTGAATGGGAAAAGATTGAAGGACCAGGTGGAGCTATTCAATGGAGACCAGTTGATAGAAGTACAGATGATTTAGTACCAGATGCTCATGATGAGAAGTTAAGACATGCACCAATGATGTTTACGACAGACTTAGCTCTTAGATATGATCCAGCTTATGGAAAGATCACAAAGAGATTCTTAGAAAATCCAAAAGAGTTTGAAGACGCATTTGCTAGAGCATGGTTTAAATTAACTCACAGAGATATGGGTCCTAGAGCAAGATATGTTGGAAGTGAAGTTCCAAAAGAAGTTCTTTCTTGGCAAGATCCAGTTCCACCGGTTACTCATAAGTTAATAACGAGTTCAGATGTAAAGGCTCTTAAAGCAAAAGTTTTAAAGTCAGGTCTTTCAGTATCTGAACTTGTAAGAACTGCTTGGGCCTCAGCTGCACCTTTTAGAGGAACAGATATGAGAGGGGGAGCAAATGGAGCGAGAGTAAGATTAGCACCTCAAAAAGACTGGGAAGTAAATAATCCAAAAGAGCTTTCAAAAGTATTATCTAAATTAGAAATGATTAGAAAAGACTTTAATAAAACTCTTGGTGGTGGAAAGAAAATTTCTATGGCTGATATGATCGTTCTTGCTGGTTCAGCTGCAGTTGAAGAAGCTGCGAGAAAAGCTGGTGTTAACGTTTATGTAGGATTTAAGCCAGGAAGAACAGATGCTTCTCAAAAAGATACTGATGTGAAGTCATTTTCTGTTTTAGAGCCACGCGCAGATGGATTTAGAAACTTCTTTAGAGAAGACAATGGGTACAATCCAATTGTTGCACTTATTGATAGAGCAAATCTTCTAACTCTTTCAGTTCCTGAAATGACTGTACTTGTTGGTGGACTAAGAGCTCTTGGAGCAAATGCTGAAGGAAGTAAGCATGGAATGTTTACTAATAGACCAGGTGTTTTAACTCCAGACTTCTTCACAAATCTTTATGATATGTCGACTGAGTGGGTAAAGTCATCAACTCCAGGACTATATGAAGGAAAAGACAGAAAAACAGGAAAGGTTAAGTTTACAGCAACTCCTGTTGATCTAGTTTTTGGTTCAAGTTCAGAGCTTAGAGCTATTGGTGAAGTTTATGCATCAAACGATGGTAAGACAAAGTTTGTAAAAGACTTTGTTAAAGCATGGCAAAAAGTTATGAGATTAGATAGATTCTAAGACCATCATAAATAGATAAAGGAACGCCACTCTTTCGAGTGGCGTTTTTTTTACATCATAAATTTTCTTGCGTATGGATGTGCTCTTTGAGTTAGGTTGTCGGCTTCTTTTTTATCGACAACTTTAAAAGATGAGCAACTAACTAAGAGAATGAGTCCAGTTAATAAGATAAATCCTTTCTTCATCATGTACTCCTAAGTTTAGAGTGCCTCATGCAACTCTATTAATATTATACCGTATCTGAGGTTTGATTTTATCAAGCTTATGTCAAGTGTTTGTAAATTTATGAAAATATCTTGAGCACGTCTGGCAATGGCATTGAGATGATCTGGAAGTGGTTGAAATTTAAGTGGTTGTATTTTTTTTACTGTCTATTTTACGAAATGTATTTTGATAAGTTATAAAGGAAAAAATCTATTAGGGGATCTTATTATGAAAAAAATTGCCGCCTTAGCACTTACAATCGCACATTTAAGTTCATTTGCTACATTAGTTGAAGTCACTCCACTTGAAAATGGTGATCTTTTTACAGATCAAAATTGGGGAAAAATTGAGTATTATGCAAAGAGATTGGCCGATAATAAGTATATCTGGATTGGAAATGACCGTAAGGTTAAGTTATACAAGTCTGGTGAATACGAAATCTCAGGAGACTCTGTTCACAACATCTGCTACGCAAGTAGAAAAGTGATCACTGTAGATGTTGAAAAAGATAAGTATCTAGAGGTTGAGCTCGATATTGCTTGTGAATAATTAACAATTTAGACTTTAAGTTGAAATAAAGAACCCATCTCAATGATGGGTTCTATTTTTTTAGTGAACATAAATTAATTCAATAAAGAAATCCCATCAAACTCCGATAAAAATCTCATGAAATCATACATTTATATAACTTTAGTAATGCTGTTTTTTAAGCATCATGTTCTTTCTTATACCGTTGATTCCATGCCAAAACCAACGGATAGAGGAAGCTACATTGCTAATCCTGATGGTGTGTTAAAAGCTTCAACTGTTAATGAACTAAACTCTTTAACATCTCTCTTAGAAAAGGAAACGACTGTTGAATTGGCGGTTGCTGTCGTAGATAGCATTGGTGATGAGGTTCCAAAATCTTTTGTAACAGCTTTATTTAGAAAATGGGGTATAGGAAAGAAGGATAAGAATAATGGGCTTCTTATACTTGTCGTGATGGATCAACGTAGATTTGAAATTGAAGTAGGCTATGGTTTAGAGGGTACTGTGACTGATGCAAAGGCCAGTCAGATCATTCGTCATCATATGATTCCAACTATTCGAAAAAATGGTGTTGACCCAGCCGTTTTAATAGGAGCAAAGAAGTTAAGCAATCTTGTTAGAGGTGAGAATGTAAAAGATGAAATGATTGGTCCAACAGATAATGAGGCGGTAAATGAGGTATTTAGGAGAGCTCCCAATATACTAAGCTTTATACCTTTTATTATGTTTGGTTTATTTATTTTTATGTTCATATTTATGGCCTTTATTTTTTATCGAGTTAGTAAAAGATTTAGTAAAGTAAGCCATAATCTTAAACTTAAATCTAATATGGCCGAGCTTGAAGCTGTAATGCCAGATTTAGCAGCAATGAAAATCCATGAGAACGCAAAGATTCAGGGAGAATTGCTAAAGAATGCAAAACTTAAAGAAGAAAAAAAGATAGATTTAAAAGACTTTTTAAAGTCACTTTTAAATCTACAAAAAAATAGCCTCTATCTTGTTGTCGTTCTTTATGGAATTTGTGTAGTGTTAGGCTTATTTTATGTTATGTCACTTCAAGACTTCATTGGTCTTATCTATGTCTTCTATACAATTATCTCATTTGCTTACTTATATCATATTTTCAAAAAACAAAGTCGATCAAAAAAAATAAGTTCATTTGTTTTTGGTGAGTCCCCATCCATAGGCTTTAGTGTCGCTGAATTAATTTGTTTATCTCCTGCTGTTGTTTTTATTTTCTTAGCTCGCTTAATGTTAAGTCTTCAGAGAAAATATGTTGAAAAAAAGATGGAGGAAGAGGGGTTTGACTTTATCAGTGATGAGAATGAAAAAGAATACTTATCAGAAAGTGAAGTTTTAGAAGAAGAAATTGGTTCTGTAGAATATGATATTTATAAGAATCCAATGATTGGAAAGATTCAAAAGATCACAAGGGATATTCCTTTTTCAGGCTATGTGAAATGTTCAAGTTGTTCAACCAAAGCCGGAAAACTCATCTCAGATGAGGTTATTTCACACGCGACATACTCATCATCAGGGTCTGGAATAAGAACATATGAATGTCTTTTTTGCCATGAAATTGAAAAGGTTCGCTATACGATTCCAAAAAAGACTAGAAGTTCTAGTGGTCGAGGTTCATCAAGCTCAAGTTCTGGTGGCTCTAGCTTTGGGGGCGGTAGCTCCGGAGGTGGAGGTGCTGGTGGTAGCTGGTAAGTGTTTGTAATCTCACTAAATGATAGTCTTGGTTTATCATCATGATATAAACATAATAATATTAATCTGTTAGGTTCTTTGTTAAACTCATTTAAGAAATAAGAGTTAAGCGAGGGACCATGAATAGAAGATTTTTTATCACACTTTTTTCAGGTTTCATGACAAGGCCCGCTCTTACTTTTTTTAAGAAAAAGGAGAATGCTATGAACTACACTTTACATAAGGCCGATACAAGAGGGATTGCTAACCATGGTTGGCTTAAAAGTCATCACTCTTTTAGTTTTGCAAGTTACTATAACCCTGAGAGGATGGGATTTGGAGCATTAAGAGTTATTAATGATGATCAGGTCGCACCAACAATGGGTTTTGGCACTCATCCTCATCAGAATATGGAAATCATCTCAATCCCTCTTTCAGGTTCTTTAGAACATAAAGATACGATGGGAAATGAGTATGTGATTAGAAGAGGAGAAGTTCAGGCCATGAGTGCTGGAACAGGAATTGCTCATTCTGAATACAATCACTCAAGTTCTGAGGATGTAAAGTTCTTACAAATTTGGGTACTCCCTAAGAAATTAAATATAACTCCTCAGTACTCACAAAAAGAGTTTTTAGAAAAAGAGAGAGAGAATAAGTTTCAGCTTATCGTCTCTCCTGATGGACGAAATGAGTCGGTCTCTATTAATCAAGATGCTTTCTTTTCTCTTGTGAATCTCAAAAAAGACACTCGTATAGAGTATAATAAATATATAGAATCAAATGGTGTTTATTTCTTCGTTCTTGAAGGAGAATTAGAAGTTGACGACAAACTTATCTCATCACGAGACGGTCTTGGTGTCTCTAATAAAGATGGACTTAATTTAAATTCATCTAAAGACACTCAGCTTCTTGTGATGGAAGTACCAATGAATGTTTAAAGGTTGATAAAAAAGGATATTATGATGAGCAATGTTGAACTGACAATTGAACCAAATTCTAAAGATCTAGGTGATAACTTTGTAGTGAGAAGATCCCTTCCAGATAGAAGAAAGAGAATGGTTGGACCATTTATCTTTTGGGATCATATGGGACCAGTGACTTTAGTAAAAGGAAAAGGTATGAAGGTTCGTGCTCATCCACATATAGGTCTTGCTACGATTACTTGGCTTTTCGCTGGTGAAATTATGCATAGAGATAGTCTTGGAAATGAACAGGCGATAAGGCCTGGAGAAGTAAATTGGATGACAGCGGGGAACGGTATTGTGCACTCTGAGAGATCCGAAGTTGAAGAGGGAAGCGCAGAGTTAGAGGGAATTCAACTTTGGCTAGCACTTCCAAAAGAGCATGAGGATGTTGATCCAAGCTTTTATCACTGTAAAATTAATGATGTCCCTCAAATTCTTATGGATGGTATGAAGTTACATCTTATCGCGGGAGAAGAGTTTGATATGAAGTCCCCTGTTCCTGTTTATTCAGATTTATTTTACATGTTTGGTGAAGCGGAAAAAGGACGAGATTTTAATCTTAATTTAAAAGATGATTTTGAAGGGGCCGTCTATGTCGTTGATGGATCAATAAGTGTCGAAGGCAAAGAGTATGGAAAGTATAATTTGATTATATTTAAAAAAGGCTCAGAGATAGACTTTAAATTAACAAGTGAGACGAAATTTATGGTTTTTGGAGGAGAAGTATTTCCTGAAAAAAGGTTTATGTGGTGGAACTTTGTCTCATCTTCTGAGCAGAAAATTGAAGAAGCCAAGATTAAGTGGAAAAACAATGAGTATCCACCAGTGATAAATGAAGATGAAATCATTCCTCTTCCAGAAAGCTAGAATAATTTTATGGAATTTTTATTAATAGCATTCTTAGGCATGGCCATAGGTGTATCCTCCGCTTTATTAGGTCTTGGTGGAAACATTCTCATTGTTCCATTACTCCCTCTCTTTATTGACATACCTCTGAAAGAAACGATCGCCACGGGAATATTGACAGTCTTTTTTCTGACTCTCTTTAACTGTTACTTTTTTTTTAAGTCTAAATTAATAGATTTTAAAGTTGGTCTTAAGCTTATTTTGCCGACATTTATTTTTAGTTTTATCGGTGCCAAGTATACTAATTATTTTTCTGAAAGTTTCATTACATACTCTCTAGTAATAATTATGGTCCTAATGATTATAAGACTTAATACAAAGCTAAATTTCTCCTCTCTTGAGAGTGATAGTTCAAAAGAAAGTTTTGTTTTAGTGTTTTCAGGTATGATAAGTGGTTTTCTTGCTGGACTTACAGGTGTGGGAAATGGAGTTATTCTAGGCCCGATACTTCTTGGTTTTAAACTTGTTGATGATAAAAAAGTGAGTCCAACGATTAATTTTATGATTATGATCGCTTGTCTATCCGCGACATTTAATAATTTAGACTTTTCAAATATAAGTTTAGAAAGATCGGGGTTAGTGAGAATTGATGTTGCGCTGTACATTCTATTTCCCGCTTTTATAAGTTCATTTTTTGGAAGAAGAATGAATACTAATATATCAAAGAAAATGAGAAGACTTTTGGTTTCTGTTACATTGATAGGACTTAGTTTAAAACTACTACTTCTCTAGCTTTGTCGATCTTTCTAATGCGATTTATCTATGACATAATGTTTGTATGGAACTTCATCGAGATCATCAATTTTCTAAGCTTACCTTCCTCTCTTGGATTGTTGCATTTATTGCAACTCTAGGGAGTTTATTCTTTAGTGAAGTTATGAAGTTCCCTCCATGTGCTCTTTGTTGGTACCAAAGGATTGCAATGTACCCACTAGTTCTTCTCTTTGTTGTAGGCTTTTTTGTTGGAGAAAAGGAAACATTGTTTTTTACATTCCCTTTAGTGCTTATTGGTTGGATCTTTTCAATCTATCACAACCTTTTACATTTTGGAGTTATACCAGAGACGATTTCTCCATGTCTGGAGGGAGTCTCGTGCACAGCAGTCTATATTGAGCTCTTTGGCTTTCTAACAATACCTTTGATGTCATTTTTAGCTTTTAGCTTCATTCTGATTCTACTTTTTTTCTTATATAGGAGATCCTTTGAAAAATAATATTTATCTCTTTGTTGGCGTAACAGCACTTCTACTAGCAGGGTTTATAGCTGGTACTAGAGTGTATCAGCGATCTCAAGAAAGTAACCTCACATTTTTGGCCCATGAGAAATCTGAACTCTTCATTAGGGATCACTCACCAAGATTTGGAAAGAAAGATGCAAAAGTCTATCTTGTAGAATTTCTCGATCCTGAATGTGAAAGTTGTCGTGTTTTCTATCCTGAAATTAAGAAGATGCTCAAAGAATTTGATGGTAAGTTACAACTTGTTATTCGATATGCTCCTTTTCACCAGAATTCTAAACACGCTATTAAAGTCTTAGAGGCAACCAAAGAGCAAGGCAAGTACCATGAGGCGCTTGAATTCTTATTTGAGACTCAACCAGTGTGGGCGGATCATCATCACCCAAGACCTGAGCTTGTTTATAAATTACTTCCAAAAATTGGAATTGATATTGAAAAGCTTAAAAAAGATATGCAGAGTCCAAAAATCAAAAAAGTGATTGATCAAGACTTTAGTGATCTTAAGGAACTAAATGTCAGAGGAACACCAACTTTCTTTGTGAATGGAGAAAAACCAAATGCTTTTGGTATCGTTCCGTTGAGATTAAAAATTTTAGAGATGATTAAAAAAGAATATGGAAATGAATGAAATAATGCGCTCAGGTAAACAAAAGAATTCTTCAAGACTTCATAAAGTTGAATAAATCCTAGATCTTCCAAACTTTACAGTAATTTGACTTGATTATGTTTTAAAGTGATCCATAATAATTTTATTTTAATATCAATTATTTTATTCTTTTATTCATAAATAAATGGGGGAGTCGTGTTAAAAAAAATTATTTTATTACTTAGTATTATCTATTCTGGACTTATTTATGCGGATAAAAATGTTCTCATTGTCGTCACCAACCACGAGACTCTAGGAAAGACTGGTAAGAAAACGGGTTATTATTTACCAGAGGTCACTCATCCTTATTACAAGTTTAAAGATGCGGGCTTCGATGTGACATTTGCAAGTCCAAATGGGGGTTATGCACCAATGGACCCAAAGAGTTTAGATTTAAAAGATCCATATAATAAAAAGTTTTATGAAAACGAAAAGTTGATGAATAAGTTAAAGAATACTGTTTCTTTAAAGAGTGTCGATGCTAGTAAGTTTGATGCAATTGTCTTTGCTGGTGGTCATGGAACGATGTGGGATTTTCCAAACTCAGAGAGTTTAAACTCATTAACAGCAAAAATTTATGAAAAGGGTGGAGTTGTTGCAGCTCTATGTCACGGTCCAGCAGCACTAGTTAATGTAAAACTTAAAAATGGTGAATATTTAATTCGTAACAAAAAGACAACTGGCTTCACTAATGAAGAAGAAGAGATTGTAAAGCTTACTAACGAGATGCCATTTCTTTTAGAAACAAAATTAAAAGAGAGAGGAGCAAGCTTTAATGGTGCTAGTCCTTGGTCAGAGAATGTTGTAGTCGATAATAGACTTATTACAGGTCAAAACCCTGCTTCTGCTAGTAAGTTGGGTGAAGAGGTTGTTAAGTTATTAAATAATAAAAAATAGGAGAATGAAATGAGTGATATTTATGAGCCACCAAAAGTGTGGAGCTTTGATAGTGAAAATGGTGGAGAGTTTGCAAGTATTAATAGGCCTACTGCTGGAGCACGTGAAGAGAGAAAGTTACCTATAGGTGATCATCCGTTTCAGCTCTATTCTCTTGCTACTCCAAATGGAGTAAAAGTCACAACGATGTTTGAAGAGCTTTTAGAGCTTGGTATTAAAGATGCGGAGTATGATGCTTATCTTATTAATATTGGTGAAGGAGATCAGTTTGGTAGTGACTTTGTCGATATTAATCCTAATTCTAAAATTCCTGCGCTCTATGATAAAGACGCTGATATTAAGATTTTTGAATCAGGCTCTATCTTAGTTTATCTCGCTGAGAAGTTTGGAAAATTCTTACCGACAGAACCTGCAAAGAGAACGGAAGTTTTTAATTGGCTATTTTGGCAAATGGGTTCAGCTCCATATCTTGGTGGAGGTTTTGGCCATTTCTATGCATATGCACCTGAAAAATTTAAATATCCCATTGATCGATTTGCCATGGAAACAAAAAGGCAGCTTGATGTTCTTGATAAGCAGTTGGCAAAGTCTCAGTTTATAGCGGGGGATGAGTATTCAATTGCCGATATGGCCATCTTTCCATGGTACGGTGCCCTTGTTAAAGGAAAAATTTATGATGCTGCTGAATTCTTATCTGTTCATGAATACAAGAACGTCATTCGTTGGAGCGATGAGTTATTAAAACGTCCTGCAATTTTAAGAGGTCGCCTAGTTAACAGAACTTGGGGTGATGAGGATCAGCAACTGAAAGAAAGACACTCGTCTAACGATTTTGAAGGCCTAAAACTAGATTACTAAAAACCTTACAAGTGTTTTCAGTAGTTTATAGTGGTTTGAGAAAATTAAGTCACCTTCATTAGTTGTTAAGCTTAACCTTTGTTAATTATTGTTTATTTTTGTTTGACATGTCAAACAGTGGGCGCTAGTTTGAGCTCATGAATTTGAACCTTAATAAAAGCGCCCTCGATATAAGTCTTAGATCCTTTCTCAATTCTTTTTTAAGAGATTATCATCTTGATTCACGAGTAGAGGTTTGTGACACATATGTTTTGATTAAAACAAAGCATAAGAAGATAAAAATAAACTTCTTAAGAAAATCACTTCTAGGATTTCACTATTATAAGAGCGAAAATCTAGATGTATTAAATACTTTAAAGCTTATTATTGATGAGTTTACAGAGTCACAAACGAATCTTTTAGATCATATTCTTAACAGTTGTCGTGAGATTGAAAAGAATATTGGCCTAAAAAAGGCAAATGAGATTTTTAATTACCTAAGTTCTGAAAGATCAATGTATCTAGGACACCCCTTTCATCCCTTTCCAAAAGCAAAGGTTGGGATGAATGACGACGACTCTAAATTATATTCTCCAGAGTCTAAGGGAGAGTTTACTCTCTATTGGTTAGTTGTTGAAAAGAATGCGTTAGAAAGTTCACATACAATAGAAGAGTATCTAAAACTAATAAACCCTTTAATAAAATTCGATGTGGATTATCATGAAGGAGAGGTTCTTATACCAATACATCCATGGCAATGGGAGCGCTTAAAAAATTCAAGTGAGTCTCTATCTAGTCAGATTAAAGAAGTGAGAAGAGGCAAGAACAAGTTCTCATCACTTTCTTCAATGCGCTCAGTTTATCATGAGCTTTCTCCTATACAGATGAAGTTTTCAATGGATGTAAGATTAACAAATTCTATTAGAAACTTAGAAACTCTTGAATCTAAAAGAAGTGTTTATCTTTCAAAAGTTCTAGAGGAAATAAACTTAGAGAATTATGGATTAAAGGTTTTAAATGAGCCTTTTTTTGCAATGATTAAAGACTCAAATGGTGAATGTGACAAAAGAAGCCTTGTTCAATTTCGTGATGCCTTTGATGATTGTTTTGATGAAAAACAATCATTTCTTTTGAGTTCTCTTTGTGAGCAAATGGATGCAGAGTCTGAAGTCAAAACAATTTGTTCGAAGTTGTGTGTCGAATCTTGCGGGGGGAATCAGCGACTTTCTAGAAAAGTTTTCGTGAAATCTTTTTTTGAAAATGTACTTAAACCATTTATTAGAGTCTACAAAGAAGAGGGGATACTCCTAGGAGCACATTTACAAAATATCATTGTCACGATGAAAGACAATCGTTTCTCTGGAGTAATATATCGGGACTTTCAAGGGACAGGCTTTACTCAAAAAAAATATGAGGAGCTTTTAAAGAAATATGACTTTATGTCTGAGCAAAGTGGAAATATTTTAAATCCAGATGATGTCAATAAAGTGTTTGGTTATTATCTAATCGTGAATACTTGTTTTACTTTCTTAAGTAGTCTCGCAGGATCAGATCGCTTAATTGAGTATGAGCTATTAAATGAGTTTAGACTATTCTTGTATGAATTTAAAACAGAGTTTGGAGATGATTCTTTTATAGAATATCTCTTAGAGAGCGATCACTATTACCAAAAAGGGAATATGGTGTGTTCATTTAAAGATTTAAATGAGACGACAGTTGAGAATCCTTGGCAGATTTATACAAGAATTACTAATCCTCTTAAATCTCTTAGAGAAATTAAACCGAATAATGGAAAAGCCCTTTATCAATCAAAAATTCAGGAACGCAGTTTAACTCTTCGAAGAATCACCCAAGATGATCTTGATCTCTTTTATAAATGGCACCATAAGGACTTTGTAAAAGAGTTTTGGGAGATGGATAAAGATAGAGATGAGTTATCAAAGTATATTAATGATCTTCTATGTAGTCCTTACCAAGAACCACTCATTGTTGAGATTGATGGTGAACCCATTGCATACTTCGAGCTTTATTATGCCTATGATGACCGAATTGCTCCCTATAGTAATCCTGATATTAATGATAGAGGACTTCATCTCTTATTTGGAGAAGAGAAGTATCTTAGAACCAAGATTGTTTTTGAAGTTATTTATCATGTTTCAAAATTTATGTTTGAAGATGATCCGCAGACAAAGAGTTTATGGGGAGAGCCACGTTCTGATAATAAGAAGATTCTTAAAATTAGCGATAGGTTACCAGGCTGGAAATTCGTTAAAGAATTCGATTTTCCTCATAAAAGATCGGCCTTAATTCAATGTGAAAGAGAAGACTTTCAAAAGGAGGCGGGAATTGCACTCCTATAATAAAAAGACATATCAG
>NZAF01000121.1 GCA_002686115.1 Halobacteriovorax sp.
CTCTTGAAACAAATGCTTTTGCAGAAAAGACGTGAGAACCATCTTCTAACTCATTAGGAACCTGAAGAGCAAAGTCACCACTACTTCGACTTCTCCAATATGAAAGACTTTCTGAGCGACAATTTTCACCACTATAAAGACGTACTTCAGTCGTTATATTTTTTGGATTTAAAGTTAATAAGAAAATAGGCTTCTTTGGATTTGGAGCCGTTGTTGAACGATATACAGGAACCTCTGGAGTAAACTGACTTTCAACTACCTGACCATTTTGAAGTTCATAATTGATAATGTTTGAAAAGCAGATTGTCGATTCTTCTTGTCCGTTTACAGTCGCAAACGCTTTCACTGAAAATGTATGAACTCCATCTGAAAGGTCATCACTCGGAGACAATGGGAACTGGCTAGCATGTAGCCCTCTCCAATAACCAACATTTGCTGTATTACTACAACTATTTCCACTATAAAGCTTAAGTTCTGTGGTCACCCCTTGAGGGTTTAGTGTAAACACAAAAGTTGGTTTCCTAGGAGTTGAAGCGATAGTTTCTACAAATTGTGGATCATTAAGACTATAATCATCTCCACCAGGAGAAGATACTAACTGACAAGATAGACCGTCTGTAGAGATTTCATAATTATCTTCACAAGAAACAACTTGGCATGCTTCTGGCTCTGTCCAAGACCCACCATTACATGTTCTCTCTTTCTGTCCTACACCATGGTCAATACTACAAGAAATAGTAGATTCACCAGCGCAAGTCTTTGGTACACATTCTCCACCACTTATTTCGTGTGAAGCCTGGCAAGAGACGGCCAAACAAGAAGATACATTTACCCAATTTCCTTGATTACAAACTCTTTGAATTTTTCCAACTCCATATGGAATTGAGCAACTAATTTCGGACTCTCCATCACAAGTTTTTTCAACACATTCTCCGGCCAAATTCTTTTCATAACCTTCATCACAAAGAACTGTTTCACAGGGTGAATCAATAACCCAATCACCTTTAACACATTTTCTTCTCTGCTTTCCTTGCCCGTCTTCAATTTGACAAGAAACCACATATTCACCGACACAAGTTTTTTCAACACAAGTGTTTGCCGTTAAACGGTAGCCTGATTCACATGTGTTTAGCTGACATCCACCATATAGTTGCCAATTACCATCTACGCATCTTCTATTTTGTACGCCTGAACCAAACCCTACTGTGCAAGCGACTTGGGAAGGTCCTTCACATGTCTTCTTTTGACACTGACCATTGACTGGTTCATACCCTCGGGCACAAGAAACTAACTGGCAAGCTCCATATGATGTCCATGCACCATTGATGCAAGTACGAGTCTTTTTTCCAAGACCATTTTCCATGACACACATATCTTCAGAGTTTCCAACACATGTTGGAGCAACACATCGGCCATTAATTAAACGATCAGGTTCATTACATGAAATAAGCTCACATCTTCCAATTGAAGGCATACCATCAATACATGAAACCTCTCTTTCTCCATTTCCTCCAGCAACTTGGCAAGAACGATTGATGGAGCTGAAGTCACAAGTCTTTTCTTCTGTCACTTGCTCTCTTTCCATCATTGTTTCAAAAGACTCTCTCTGTTTTTTTGAAAGCTGCTGCACACTAGTCAAACCATTTTCAACTAGTACGTCCTTAATCGTTCTTATCATTGAATCAAGATTGATTTCTGCTTTTTGAGTAGAGTTTTCATTTACAAGTTGATCTTTATCATTAAGCTCTCTTTCAAACATGCCTACAAATTTTCTAATCTGTCCGCGGTTGTTTTGTACTCTCGTCTCGAGAATTTTCCCTTCATAGATACTTGGAAATTTTGAAAACTCAAAATCAAACTCTTGATTCATATCGACAGATGCTTCACATATCTTTGTACGATTCTTATTTACATCTAAAACAAAGAGATAAGCGCATTGATTTGTTCTACATCTAGAAATACAGTGTTCACTGTTAGCAAGGGCCTTAGAAAAGAATAATGATAGAAATGAAACTCTACCTTTTATACTAAAGCTTCCAGATGAGTCTTGATTTGACTCTTGTTCATTCTTTTGATTATTATTTCTATCTTCAATCGATTCATCTGTTGAATTTGTTCCCGCAGGAGATGTGGAGCGTTTATTTGTTGCAGGCTGACAGCCTACAAAAACAAAAAGTGTAATTAATGAAATGATCAAACGATTCATAAATACTCCAAACAACAAACTACTCTAATAGTTAAATTATAAGCTCTTATCTGTCTTTTTTAGTCAAACATTGAGAACTATTTTCTAAATGTCTGATATCACAGTGATCTCCCCCCTAACTGAGTGCCAATTATTATTGTTAAGCTAGTGCTCTAAATTACCGAAAATACATATATGAAAACATTAAAACTCTTATTGCTTATCCTTATCTTTCAAAACTCCTATGCAATTAAGTGCGATAACAAATGTTACGTGCAGATAGCTGTTGAGTTCTTTGATGCAAGACCTATTCAAAAAGAATTAAAAATTGAATCTGAAATTTATGGGGCGAATTTACTTAATTCTGACTCATATATGAGTTGTGATTTTGAGGCTAATAAAAATGAACAAATTAAAACTTTTGGTAATATTTTTTTAAACTTAAATAGTTTTGATCAATACAATAATCTCATTGAAAAACACGTTGATCACGAAAACTGTACTATTGAATACAAACAAAAACTACCACTACCTGCTCTCCATTTTTTAGAAGACTGCGAGGATTGTTACTCTAAATCAGAGCTTATCAAAGAGTACCTCATGGGGCTTTATGATGGACATGAACCTTTCAATATAGATGGAGATAACTTTGATATTCCAAGCACCACACAGCTAAATTACATTTATAACTCTCTGTCAGTTTATTATAACGAGCGATGTAACTTTTATGATAATACATATAGTGTGCTAATAACTGACACCCCTATTAATGAGGATAACTTTGACTCCTCAAACCTTATTCATCCTGTTCATCTTGACATCAAAGGCAATAGCTCCACTGTATATTTTTATAAGTACGAATCAGGAAATGACACTATTATCAATATGAATATTGCAAGTAACTTTCAAAAACCTACTGGCAGCTCTGTCGAGTCTCAAATGATGAAAGTTTGCCAAGAAAGTACTGAGTATAAAAATAAAAAGCAGACACAACCCCCTAAAAGTACGGACAAATAAACATAATGACGCTTTATGTTTTTTAAGGTAGGATTCCAAAAAGTTCAAATGGGGTTTTTGTGCGTTGTCCATCATGTGACTCAGGTAATACTAAAGTTATAGACTCGCGTCATCTTTCTGATGGTCATATGATCAGAAGAAGACGTGAATGCCTAACTTGTCTTAAGAGATATACGACATACGAGAAAGTTCAACTCGAAATGCCTGTTATTGTGAAAAATGACAAAAGACGTGAGCCCTATAACCGTGAAAAGATCCTAAAAGGTGTTAACAAGGCCTGCCAGAAAAGACCAGTTACAGCAGCACAGATTAATAAACTTATTGATGATATTGAAAGACATATTAGTGAAAGTTTTCCATATGAAGCGCCTGCAAAACAAATTGGTGAGATTACAATGTTAAAAATGTATATGCTAGACCCTGTAGCCTATGTTAGGTTTGCTTCTTTTTACTGGAACTTTAAAGACATCAATGGCTTTGTGGATAGTCTCCAAAAAAGCATTGGAAAAATGGATGAGGAAATAAGAAATGAGCAAACAAGTTTATAACGACAAAACACTTGGACGTGTCTACGCATTTAAATTTATCTATCACTTATTCTTAAAAGAATTTGCGGCGGACAAAGCAGCTGTTATCGAAGATGAAAAAAAACTTCTTGAACTTATCTCTGAATTTGAAGAAAGTTATATGACTCAAGATGATGAACATCTTAATAATACTCTAAACCCAGAAATTCAAAGTTTTGGAAAAACATTGATTAAAGGTTTTTTAAAAGAGCAAGACGGTATTATTGAAAAATTAAAACCACTTATTCAAAAGAGAAGTTATGCTTCTGTTGAGCCTATGGAGAGATCACTCCTAGAGCTTGCAGCATTTGAAATATTGATTCTATCAACGCCTAGAAAAGTAGTTATTAACGAATACTTAAATATTAATAAAGAATATGGTCAAAGTGAGACGACTTCATTTATTAATGGTGTTCTAGACAAATTAGCTTAGAGAGTAAACCTTGAGTATTAACCAAGAGCTTCTATCTCAAATTAAACCTCATATTAATGGTATTCTTTGGCTTACTTCTAGTCCTTTAAGAGAAGTTAGTGAGTACCATGAGACACTTGACTACCTTGTCGATGGCAGACTTTATCAATTTTTAAACAAGGTTATGATAAATGATCCTGAATATGACAGTGACTCATTTAACTACTTCGTTTCACAAAGCTTTGGCTCTCCTTTCTTTCTTATTCATAAAAAGGGAACCATAGACACTAAAAAAGATCTCACTCAAATAAAGAATCTTCTTCAGTCTAATAGTGAAGAGGAAGAATTAACTCTTATGATCATTAGTGCCTCTGGAGTGAATTTCACAAAGGACTTAAAGAAATTAGGTATTGAAGCGATTACTTTCACTTAAGGAATTGCTGCGATATAGGTAACCCAAGACTCACAGTTCTCTTCGTCTGTTGACGGATAGAAGTTTCCATCTCCAGTACCATCATCTTCAGTACCTTCCCAATATGTAATCGTTTTAGAGAAACCAGCATCTTCCATAATGTCTTTAATCTCACCAACACTCCACATTCTCCAGTCGTAAGAAAATGCTCTTTTATACTTTTTTCCATCTTTATGAGTTTTAAAGTGAATATAATACTGAACTTCTTCCGTTAGTGGATTAAACGAATCACAATCCCAAAAATATGAAAATTTACCATGATCTGTTTCTTCAACTAATTCTTGGCGACATTCATTTCCGCCAAATATATCAACAAAGAATACTCCATCTTTATTAAGGCCTTCTCTAACCTTTTTGAAGTAATCAACTAATTGTTTTCTCTTTTTAAAAATAAAGTATGAAAAGTTAAAAGCGACGATAATATCTGCCTTAAATTCATAGTCACTCAAGACATTACCTTCAATATATTTCATTCTTTCTTTTTCACTCTTATCAAGCTTAGAGTAATGATTTTCCATTCCGTACTTTATAGGTTCTGTATCGAGATCAATCCCCCATGCAACATGATCACGGCCCTGCTTTACCCAGTCACATGCCATCGCAGCCGTTCCACCGAAATCTTCTCTAAGAGATAATGGTGCCTTATCAAAAAGTCTTTTATATTCTTTATTTAAGAATTCAATATCTGCTTCATGATTCTGAACTGCTTTTTCATATAGCCTGTATTTTAAATCTACTGGGATACCCATAACACTTTCCTAATTTTTATAATTTAATAGTCCTCGTATGACTTCACTTCTTTGATCCCAGAATTGTACTTCATATTAATTGAATTTTTAACCCTAAATCTCTCATCATTTGTCTTATATACAGATCGTGCTAAATCAATAAATTCACCGTCAAATCTCTTTTGTGCTTCGCAATTTCGAATATCGTCCTCAATCACCCATAACTTCTCATTAACAGTCTTTAATTCATTAAAATATGACTCAATGCCATCTAGTTTTAGCTTAGTTAAAGTTTCCTTAAGAGCATCAAACTCAGCCTGGGCCAATAAAACTTTGCTATTATCTTTAATTCTTTCAGTCTTAATCTTTAAGATGGTCATCTTATCAACCAATTCGCCTAAAGAGACCTGACAAAGTATCTCCATTAACTGGCTCCTTCATTCAAAATTAATATCAATATACTCAATCTTTATAACTTCAATTTCTCTTTCTCCATTTGGAGTTTGAAAAGAAGCGATATCGCCTTCATTTTTTCCAAGAAGAGACTTTCCAAGTGGAGAGACCCAACTAATGAGACCACTTTTTACATCGCTCTCATCTATTCCAACTATAGAAACGACTTTCTCCTCACCCTCTTCTTCTATAGTTACTGTTGCTCCAAATTTTATATTATCTGAACTAACACTTGCTGGTTCAATAACCTCTGCATTTTCAAGCCTCTTAGAGAGAAAGTTAATCCTCTTATCAATCTCTCTAATTCGCTTTTTTCCATACAGGTAATCTGCATTTTCAGAACGATCCCCAAGTGCCGCCGCCCATTTCACAACCTCGGTCATCTTCGGACGCTCAAGCTTCACAAGTTCCTCTAATTCACTTGATAGCTTGTTATGACAATGTGGGGTCATATAATTTTTCTTCACGTGGAAATTAGTCTTTGATGAAGGTTTTCCATACCATCTTTTAGGATATCAAGGACAGTCTCAAAGCCATCAGCACCTCCATAGTATGGATCTGGTACTTCTTTTTCTGTTCTCGTTTTTAAAAAATGACAAAATGGAGTGAGCTTATTTTTATGTTCCTCACTTGTCGCCTTAAGCACAAGCGTATTGTAATTGCTATTGTCCATCGTCACAATAAGATCAAAGTTTTCAAAATCATCTCTTTTAAATCCTCTTGAGATACTTGTGATTTCAACTCCTCTCTCTCTTGCATGATCCCTCATTCTTTGATCTGCTGGCTCCCCTTCATGGTAGGCACTTGTTCCAGCAGAATCCACTTCTATGTCACTGATTCCATTAGTTTCGAGATAAGACTTATAAACAGCTTCCGCTGCAGGAGATCGACAAATGTTGCCAAGGCAGACAAATAAAACTTTCTTCATAATTTTTATATTCCTTATGGTAATATGATAGTGAATGGAGGACGCTCATGGCAATAAAAGAAGTCATAAAAATGGGACACCCTACACTAAGGTTAACTGCTAAAGAATTGACTCAAGACGAAGTGAACTCTAAATGGATGAAGTCCCTTCTAGATGATATGAGAGACACGATGAATCACCTTGGTGGAATCGGAATTGCCGCTCCACAAATAAACGAATCATATCAGGTTGCAATCATTCATCTTCCCCCAGAGTCAGATCGCTATGAAGATGTAGAGGAAAGTCAAGAATTTGTTATTATCAATCCAAAAATAAAAGTTTTAGATGAACAGACTCAAATATTTTGGGAAGGATGCCTTTCAGTTCCAGGACTTAGAGGAAAGGTAGAAAGACCTGCTCATATTAAAATAGACTACCTTGACCTCGATTACAAAGAGCAAAGTATAGAGCTTGACGGCTTCTTGGCGACAGTCTTCCAACATGAACTTGATCACTTATTTGGAGTGCTATATGTTGATAAAGTCATTGAAAATTCGTTGATGTACGAAGAGGAACAACAAAAGTTCCACTCTGAAGATGTAAACACGTAATAAAAGCTTAAGAATTTAAGAAAATCTCTCGATAAAAAATTAATTGAGGTGATTTATCATGAGTATTCTAGATACGATAAAATGGTCCCTACTTATTATTGCCGTGATCTACGTTAATGTCATCAGCTACCAGTCCTTTATGAATGTTGATAAGAAAAGCCGTAAGCCAGCTAGTGAGGTAGTAACCCAGACAACAAATAGTGAAAGTTACTATATTCAAAAGTAACTATTAGGCCGTTATATTCTTAAGCTTATTCATCGTTTTAGGTAATTCTTTTAACAAAAGAGATCTTAAAAGTAGAATGACAAAGAAAACCGTCAGAATGATATCAAAAATTGATGTATGTACATGCTCATGAGCTTCCACTTTAAAATTAACAGGAAGAGAAAAACTAGTATAAATATAGTCCGTTACAAAAGACATAATTAGCGCGATGACAACAATAGAAAAAACATTAATCAGAATTCCTTTTTTCCCTATATACTTTCCGATAACTAAAATATTTGAAACATTAGTAGCTGGACCAACAAGCAAAATGAGAAGGGCCATTCCCGGACTCATCCCCTTCATGACAAGAGAGGCCGCAACAGGTGTCGTTGCCGACGCACAAATATAAAGAGGCACTCCAATTGCTAAAATGACAACTCTTCCAAGAATACCGTCAAGACCTTCAAAAAAGTTAGGAGGTACTACGTAATTAATAAGTGCTCCTGCAAAAATTCCTACAGCAAGCCAAAATGCTAAGTCATCCATCAATTCAATAAAAGAGAAGTGAAATGACTTTTTCATTTTCTGAGCAAATGTAAGTTCGTTATTATTAGAAGACGTTTTCTTGCAACAACTCTTTTGTTCTTCTTCAATAAGAATATCTTCGTTATTAAACATGAGCTGCAAAGTCCCCGCAAAAAATGCAGAAAGAAAAGCTGCAATGGGACGAATAATTGTCATTGGAAGATCCATCATTCCATAAGTCATAGCAATAGAATCAATACCAGACTCTGGTGTGGAAATAAGAAAAGATGAAGTGGCACTATTTGATGCTCCACTCTTTTTTAGAGTTGCAGCTGTGGGAATGACAGCACAACTACAAAGAGGTAGAGGTATTCCATATAATGAAGATTTAAAAATTCCTGAAAAACCTTTTCCACCAAGGGACTTTTTTATTCTGTCTGTAGAGATAAATACATGTATTAATCCCGATAGAAAAAGACCAAGTATCAGAAAAGGAGCCGCCGATATTAGATATGACCATGTCTCAGTTAAAAAGTTCATAGCCTCAATATAGCTTCATAGGACGAATAAGTCCTGTGATTTCATAAGATTTAACTCATAAATGACTCAAAAGATCACGAACACTGCGAAATAAATAGAAATTAACTATAAATTTCTTACAAAAAAATATTGACGAATATATTCGAAATAACTATATTATCTCTTACGAACTACGGGGGTGTAGTTAAGTTGGTTATAACGTCTGCCTGTCACGCAGAAGGCCGAGGGTTCGAGTCCCTTCACTCCCGCCATTTAAATTTTAACGTTCTTCGGAACTTAAGATATCTAAGCCGAGTTAACCCACTCGGCTTTTTTTAATGAGCTTCGATTTCTTTCCCCCTAGAACTAAAAGAAAAACCTTTGGTCCCCAATGTGCCAAGCATAATCGATTCAATCAGTGGAATTGAGGTTCTACTCCCTTAATGGTGGAATGCACCGCACTCA
>NZAF01000122.1 GCA_002686115.1 Halobacteriovorax sp.
AACTCCGGTTGAATACCGGAGTTTTTTAAGTTAAATCTTTAGGCACTTTTTAATCTGTCTATTTTTTAGGGGACAGATCATAAAGGAGCCTTTTTTACATCTATTCTTGTTCTATTCGCTTTTCTCTATCTTCTTCTATCGCTTCTAAAATTTTTCTTTGCTCTTCAATTGACAATGGTTTTACAGAGTCTTGCAGATTTCTTCTGATACCCTTTTTTATAATTCTTTGATCGAGTGATCTAATTTGATGACACATATTTTGAGCAATTTTAATAAGCCAGTCAGGCATGTATTCATTCTTATCTTGAGCTGGAATTAATATTAGTTCAGAGTCTGCAGTGCACATAACATAAGCGCTACGGTTAGTATTATCAAAGAAAGATAATTCGCCTACAAATTCACCGCCATTTATATAGGCTATAGGGGTTACCTTTGTTCCGTCTACACCAAAGACTAAAAGTTCACCATTTTCTACATAGTAGAGGTCATTATCTTTTTCATCTTTTCTACAAAGAAACTCATTTGGTTTTAAGCTAATCTTTTTTAAGCTCATATTGTTAAAATATCCTTTATCATTATCATAAGTTCTTTTCTAAGTTTTTCATAGTAGATAACTTGTGCTTCTCTCTTGCCAAGAAACAGCTCATTTGTTCCAAAATATAGGTTAAGCTCTTTATCAAAGTCATAGATATAGACATCTCTGCTGTTGGCAACTTTTTTTATGATTGCATTGATAATAGGGTGTGCACCTTGTGGGGTACAATTTAGACTTCTGGCATATATTAGCTCGGCCTTAGCTTTAGAGTAACTTCCATTTTCATAGAGTGCTTTTCCGTATAGATATTTTACGCGTGCGTTACTAAATGTTTCTGTGTTTAATTCTCTGGCCTTTGCAAGTGCATCTTTAACCATTGAGTTTTCTAAGCTATTTTCAATTTGTTCTAATTCTTTTTTTATCTCTTCATTTTGAGAAGCTGGACAGGCATTTACCTGATCATCTAAGAGATTTACTGGTGAAGTGAGTACTATTGGAGTGGATCCATTTTTTTCGATATAATTTACGATATTTCTAAGTTCTATTTCGTATTGTTTAAAATAGACTTCAAGATATTTTTGAATCTCATCACTTTTAAATTTCCCTTTTTCAGGAGTAGAGTTAAGAGTGATATTCTTGTCCGGAATCATGAGATATTTCTTAAAAGATGGAAAAAGTGTATGAATGACACTTATATATTCATTACTCATTAATTTGTAGTTTAAATAAGTGATATCGATATTCTCTGGTATTAGCCTCTCATAGAATTCTGATGCTCCTCCCATATAAATAACAATGGGTGCGAGATCTTTGACTTGTTTTAATTTATAGAATGTTCGAAAAATATTTTCATTTGCGTCAGCATAATTATAAATGACAGCGGGCCTATTTAGATTTTTAGAGATGTCGTTAATAAGTTGTGCAATCTGTGGGTTAAAGAGTAGGGCAGAATCATCTCCAATGAAGAGAATATCGGCCTTATCAGGGGTATCAGTACTAATATTTGAAAAAACAATTGGAAATGCATGTCTTCTTTGGGCATTCATATACCCGATTGAGTAAATAATGATCGTCAAAACCCCTATTACAACTAACCAAGTAGGTAATTTAATAGGCTTTAATGCGCTGCGTTTGTTGTTTTTTCTTTTTTTCTTTGCCACGCTTTATTCTACATGATTATTTTGTTAGATAGAAGGTTGAATTTATTAGTTTTTTTTATTTTTGGAGCTACTTTAAATGAGCCGATTTATGCCAGAACTTTTAGCACCAGCTGGTAGTCTAGATAAGTTAATTGTTGCAGTACTTTATGGTGCTGATGCCGTATACCTTGGGGGTCAAAAGTTTGGTCTTCGACAGGCTGCGGAAAACTTCACAAGAGAAGAGTTAAAAGAGGGAGTAGATTTTGCTCATCAACATAACTCTAAGGTTTTTGTAGTTTTAAATTCTTATTTTCATCAAAAAGACTTTGATAGTTTAAAAGACTTTCTCTTATATATTGAATCAATAAAAGTGGATGCTGTTATTGTCTCTGATCCTGGAGTTATTCAATTTATTAGCGAGCATACAAATCTTGAAATCCATCTCTCAACTCAAGCAAGCTGTTTAAATGTTAGGGCGGCAAAGTTATGGAAAAGTCTTGGTGTAACTAGAGTTGTTCTTGGAAGAGAGGCATCTATAGAAGATGCTGCACGAATTAAGAAAGAGGCAGGACTTGAAGTTGAGATGTTTGTTCATGGCTCTATGTGTATGGCATATTCTGGCCACTGTGTGATTTCAAACTATACACAAGGACGAGACAGCAACAGAGGTGGTTGCGCTCATAGTTGTCGCTTTGAGTATTCTCTTTCAAAAGATAGTGCTGATAAAGGTAAAGATAAAGAAGATTTAGAAAAAAGAAAACATAGCTTCTTTATGAGTTCTAAAGATCTTGAAGGGATTAGAGTTCTAGATAAGTTTATAGAAAGTGAAATTGATTCCCTAAAGGTTGAGGGAAGAATGAAATCGCATCTCTACGCAGGGACGATTTCAAAAGTATACCGAGAAGCACTTGATTATTATGAAGAAAATGGACACTTTTTATCTGATAATATGTCAAATTGGGAAAGTGAATTAAGAAAGATCACTCATCGCGCTTATACTGAAGCATCTCTAATTTCTCCAGCTGATGATTCAAGTATTTATGATGAAAGAGAACATGAAGATGGCTTATACACTTCAATTGGTTCGATTAGAGAAGTATCAAAAAGTCATGGCTTTATGCTTTTAGAAGTAAAGTCTTATTTTCACCCTGGTGAAATTTTAGAAGTTTTACCATTTAAAGGTGTTCCTTTTGAAATAGAAGTAACGTTTGTAAAATCAGTCTCAGATAAGAATCTTGAAAAAACTAAACCTGGAACATTGGTTAAGATTCCATACTACGAAGGTGTTGAGCGTTTTAACTTAGTAAGACGGAGAAACCTACAATGAAAAAGGTCATTTACTTTGATAAAGAAATGAGCATAGAGGATATTAAATCTCTAGGCATAAATGAAGTCATTCTTTCAACTAGCTATTTTTCTAGATTTGGAAAACTTTCAAAGAATGATTTAGATAATGCTTTAAATATATTAAATGACTTTTCTGGTATTGTCTCTTTTGAGTGGGATGTCTTAGTGAGAGATAGTCTTTTTGATGAGATGATTCATCAATTTGAATCTCTTGATTTAAAAAGAGTAGATGCCCTTAGAGTTCTTGATCCTGGTGTATATCAATATGCCATTGAAAAGAATTGGGACATCTTTCTTATGCTAGATTCGGGACCTTTCCATAACCCCTTGGCCATCAAGTCATTCATAGGCCTTGGCAAGGATTTGGTAAAGAAGATTGTGGTAAGTATTGAACTTGATCAGCTCGAGCTCAAAGAAATTATAGACCAATTAAATATTGATACTGAATACTTAGGCTATGGAAGGATACTTCTTTTTTATACACCTAGAAATCTTGTGACACCATTATTTGGTAACGAAGATAAGTGGATAGAGGTGAGTGCTAACTCTGAAGAGTCTCCTCATAAAGGGTTTCCTGTTGTTGAAAATATACATGGGACCTTTATGTTTAATCCAAAAGATCACTTTGTCCTAGAGTTTTTGGACGATATTAATGACATTGGTATAAATGAGATTAGAATTGATAATAGATTTTTGTCACATGAATTAACTAAAGAGTTGTTAAAATTTGATGATAAAGAGTTTAATCCTAAAGATGTTAAATCTGCACTTCCTCGTAATGTCATTAGAGGATTCTTTCATAAAAATAAGAGCGATGCCCTTTTTAAGAAATTAAAAAACTATAGAATCATGAGGCAGGATAAAGACTACTTAGGCCAAGTTATAGAAGTTGAAAAAGATCACCATATTGGAATCTATCTAAGAAATGAAGTTGATGCTAATTCTATACGTAAGGTTTTACTTGTTACTCCTGAGGGGAAGGAGAAGTCTGCGACTCCTCATCAGATAAAAGACTTTTGTGGTGATGATTTTGTAAATGGTGGCTATGGAGATATTATTTTTATTCCTCATATTTCAGGTATATCTGTGAAGACAAATGTTTATCTTGATATAAGTAATACATAGTAGGACGATGAAAATGTCTAGCGCCTTATCATTTGATAGACAGAATTATATAGGAATGATTTTTTTCCTTGTGATGGCACTACAGGTGGTGAGTTCTTATGTCGATGGTGCGCATTCATTTATTATAGGCATCTTTTTGTCGATGACTTTTCTTCTTTTTAATTTTTTTGAATTATTTTTAAAGGATAAAACTGTCCCTTGCCGTTATCTTAAGGCCCTGGCTTTTGTTTTATGGATAGCAATATTCTCGTTTTATCATAAAGGAATATTTGAGCCTTCACTTTTCTTATTGCCTTTGTTTCCAGTTTTGGTAGGGGTGAATACTAATAAAAGCTTCAAGTTTTCAATTGTCACTATGTTGATATATCTGGGACTTCTTTTGACTACTTTTGTACATACTAATGTTGAGTCATTAGATGAATTAGTTAGAATTGGTAACCAATTTATTCTGTTAAACTTATCTCTTATTTTGTTTAATGCTCTCATTGATTTCATAGGTCCCAAAGATGTTCTATTAGATATTAACTCAAAGTTATATAAGGCTTTAGGTCATGATATTAAATCACCTCTATTTATTATAAAGAACTCTTTAAATAAGTTACCGGTTGATCAAATAGACGATAAGCTTGTTAATAGGATGAAAAAAGCTCTTTATATTCTAGAAGAAACTACTGATAGTGTATTAAGGGCAAATTCATATCATATGAAAAAGAATATTGATATTAATGAGTCCTATTTGTTAAGTGATATCGTAAGTGATTTAAGGGAGCTCTATAGAGATAGGTTATCCGTTAAGAATATATCTCTTGTCATTGATGAAAATTCATTTTCAGGTGTAAGAATTAATTTACCCCCTAAAGACATTCAAAAGTTTATCTTTTCAAATTTGATGTCAAATGCTCTTAAGTTTTCAAAAGAGTCTAGTCAGATATATCTTTATCTAAAAAAAGATGATGATAATGTTATTGTTTATCTAAAAGATTATGGTGTCGGTCTTACAGATGAGGTAAAGGCAACGACGGGAACAGTCGGTGAAACTGGGCTTGGTTTAGGTCTTCAGATCCTAAGATCGTATTTAAAAGATGTCGGTGGTTATTTAACTATAAATTCTTATGATGACGTCTCTACTGATCACACACTTTTTTCAGTTCATCTACCCTGTGACTTATTTTCTTTCGAGTAAACTAATAAATGTTTTTATTCCACCATTGTTAATCGGACCAAAGTGCTTTGCTTTGTAAGTATTAAGTTTGAACTTATGTGGGTGAATAATGCATATTAATTTTGCATTTGTTTTAATTAATGATTCTTTTATTTTATCTGTAAAAACTTTTGGGTTCTGCTCGTACTTTATTCTTTTGTTATATGGAGGGTTTAATAAAATTAGTGATTCTTTAGCCTCATTTGTACTTATATCATTTGTGAAGAAATCTTCTTTCCTTATAGATATATTTCTTTTTCTTTGAATTTCTTCTTTAAGATTTAATTTTGTAGCATTGATCGCCTTTTCATCTATATCACTGCATATGAAATTAATTTTTTGAGGTTCGTTAATTTCGATATCAAGTGATTTAATATCTTTGAAGAGGGGAGAGTTGTTGAGATTAAACTCGCGCTGCATTCTATTTTGATAATTGATATATTCTTTAATCAATGTTCCTGAACCACACATTGGATCAAAAATAGTTTTGTATTCATTTTCCCCATTTTTTATTAACTGTACCATCGCACTTGCTATTGATGCTCTAATTGGTGCCATCGTGGTATGAGTCTTATCTCCTCTTAAGTCCATCCTTTCACCTGTGCAATCATAGCTCATCATGACTTCATCTTTTAAAATTCGGACGTAAATTGCTTGTGACTTATTGCCATATTCTTCTATTAGTTTTTTCTTACAAGCGTTTGCCTCTTGATAGTCATTTATTGCACTAATTATCGTTTTACTTATTTTTCTATCGTCAAAGAGTCTAGACTCACTACTTTTAATATGAATATCAGGTGTGCACGCGATGAAGTATTTATTCCATGGTATCTTCTTTGCTTTTTTGTATAGCTTAGGTAAGTCCCTTGCTTTAAATGAGTCTATTCTCAAAAGAATTCTTGTTACAGTTTTTAAATAATATTGAAATGTATAAATGATATTAAGAGGAACTTCTTTGATCTCAAGCCCTCCGCCAACAACTTCTATCTTAAGACTACTGAGTTTTGGAAATTTAAATAAAATTTCATCTCTAGTTATATTTTCTAGACCTGGTCTGACTACTAAGAATATGTGATACGTTTGCTCTGTCATATTTTTCTCATCAATTACCTTACTTGTGAAACATATGATAGTGAATTAATGTAGACTATGAAATTATTGTAAATATTGGATTCTATTATGAGTGCTAGTTTAATTTTAATACCCACACCTTTAAATGATGAACTGGTTATTGATCATTATGCAAGAGCTTTTCTCGATCATGCCGTTTCAGATCTTGAAAACAGCTTGATTCTTGTTGAGGATCATAAGCCAGCAAGAAGAAGATGGATAAGCTGGGGTCTAGATCGTGAAGTGATTACAGACTTTATTCTTTTTAATGAGCATACAATGAAAGATATAATGGAAGATATTGTATCTAAACTCAAGAGTGGGAAAAAGGCCTATCTCATGAGTGATGGTGGACTGCCGGCCTTTTGCGATCCAGGTAGTGCTCTAATTAGAAGATGTCATGAATTAGGAATTAAAGTTACTTGTAGTCCTTTTCATAATTCAATATCACAGGCAGTAGCATTAAGTGGTTTTCATTGTTCTGAGTTCCACTTCTTTGGATTTCCTCCTCGTAAGGCCCATGAGAGAAGTGATTTTTTACAAAAGATTTTACGTTCTGAGACTACCTCAATTCTTATGGATACCCCATATCGATTAAAGAAAGTTTTAGAAGAGTTTAAAGATATTGGACTCAAGAAGACGATATTCTTGGCCTGTGACCTTAATCATTCAGATGAGAGGCTATACTTTGGTAAGGTCGCTAAGGTGTTAAAAGATCTAGAAAAAGATAAGTCTGAGTTTATCCTCATTGTTGAATAAAATTTATTACTTATAATGGCCATACATTATTTTTACAGTGCTGTGCATCAATCTTGTTCATGGTTTTATTGATTAAAATTTGATAGAAACATGTTCATATGAGTGATCGTAAACTTGACCACATACAGCTGACTAACAGCTCGCAGGCAATAGGTGCGCCAATTTCAGACTTGTTCTACTATGAGCCATTATTGTCTAGTCATAGAGAAGATATTGACTTGAGTGTTGAATTTCTAGGTAAGAAATTAAAATTGCCTCTTTGGGTCTCGTCAATGACGGGTGGTACCGGCGCTGCAAGACATATTAATAATAATTTATCGAAAGTTGCTGGAAAAATGGGAATAGGAATGGGCCTAGGCTCATGCAGACCTCTTCTTGACTCGAATGAGTTCTTAGATGACTTCAATCTTAAGCATAATCTTGGCGACTATCCATTTTGGGCAAATCTTGGTGTGGCACAGGTTCAAGAGTGCCTAGATAGAGGACAAAAAGAACAAGTTATTGATATTATTAATAAAACAAACGCTGATGGCCTTATTATTCACGTTAACCCACTTCAGGAGTGGATGCAGCCTGAAGGGGATCAGTTTACGACAGCACCTATCAATACTATTAAAGACTCTCTTGATGTATTTGATTTTCCTATTATTGTAAAAGAGGTCGGCCAGGGAATGGGAATTGAAAGTCTCAAGTCTCTTATGGAGCTACCTTTGAGTGCAATAGAATTTGCAGCATATGGTGGCACAAATTTTACAACTCTTGAAAAGTCGAGGGCCAAGGGCATTGATGAAATACATACTTGTATAACTTCTGTTGGCCATACTGCGTTAGACATGGTAGAGATGTCCAACCAATTAATTAATGAAAATAAGCATTTGGCCTGTCAGAATTTTATAATTTCTGGTGGAATCAGAGACTATTTAACAGGATATTATCTAATGGAAAAGTCCCTTGGAAACTGTGTTTTTGGAATGGCATCGCCATTTCTTGAAAAAGCAGATTCAGGTGAAAAGGACCTTCTAGATTTTGTTCTTGATATAGAAAAAGGTTTAAAACTAGCTTCTCAGTTTTTGAGAATTAGGAATTAAAATGATTAAGGGCTTTTCTAAATTAAGTAAAGTTGAAAAGATCGATTACATTATCGAGAGATATTTTCACGATAACGATAATCAAAAAAATCTTCTAAAGAACTTTTGGCACGAAGATGAAAACCTTCAAAAGACCCTTGATGAGTTCTCTGAGAATACTATATCTAATTTCATTTTTCCCTACGGAGTTGTACCTAACTTTGTACTAAATAATGAAACTCTAATGGTTCCGATGGTTATTGAAGAAAGCTCTGTTGTTGCGGCCCTATCGAAAGCTTCTAAGTTTTGGGCAACAAGAGGTGGATTTAAGTCAGAAGTAATTAATACTCAAAAAGTCGGTCAAGTTCACTTTATTACTCATGCTGATAAATCAAAAGTCGAAAGGTTTTTTAGTGAACATAAGTCTACACTTATTGCATTGGCATCTTCTTTATCTGAAAGTATGGAAAAAAGAGGAGGAGGTCTAGAAGATATTAAACTGATAGACCTTACTGACAAAGAAGCTGGTTATTATCAACTCTTTGCAACTTTTCAAACATGTGATGCAATGGGTGCAAATTATATTAATACTATTCTTGAAGCCCTTGGTCGCTACATTAATGAACGATTCAAGCCGATTGATTCAGACATTCAAATAGTGATGTGTATTCTTTCAAATTATACCCCAAATTGTATCGTGAGATCTTGGGTTGAATGTCATGTTAGTGAACTGGAAGTACCTTCTCATCATATGAGTGGTGCTGACTTTGCTCGAAAAATTGTTCGAGCAGTGAAAATTGCAAAAATTGATCCATACCGTGCCACAACTCATAATAAAGGTATTTTTAATGGTGTTGATGGTGTTGTCTTGGCCACTGGAAATGACTTTAGAGCGGTTGAAGCTTGTGGGCATGCTTATGCTTCTAGAGCAGGACAGTATTCAAGTCTTACAAGTGCTTCTTTTGATGAAGATTCAGGAATGTTTAGATTTGAAATCGAACTTCCACTTTCACTTGGAACTGTAGGAGGTCTGACTAAACTTCATCCTCTTGCTAATTTCTCTCTTAAGCTCTTAGGAGATCCTAGTGCTGCTAAGCTTATGAGTATTGCCGCTACCGTTGGGCTCGCTCAAAACTTTGCGGCTTTAAGAAGTCTTGTGACAAGTGGTATTCAAAAAGGTCATATGAAAATGCACCTGATGAATATACTCAATCAACTTGAAGCTAATGATTCAGAAAAGGATCATATAAAAAATCTCTTTAATGACAAAGTTGTTAGTTTTAATGATGTCAAAGAGGCGATAAGTGATCTTAGATCATTATCTTAAGGAAGAGCCAATGCAACAACAAGGACAACATTTACTAAAATATTTTTCTAAGGATCAAATTATAAGCACAATAGAAAAAGACCAAACATTTTATGGGAATGGGAAAGTACTTCTTAGTGGAGAGTACTTTGTTATGGATGGGGCACTGGCAATAGGTCTACCAACTCAAGTCGGTCAAAGTCTAGCTGTAAAATATAGTCCTTCATTTAATCCAAAACTTACCTGGAAGTCACTTGACCCATCTGGGAAACTTTGGTTTGAGGCAAGCTTTGAGTTCTGGCATTTTGACCTGATAGGAGATAATGCTCCTGAAGAGGCCATCATATTACAGAAAATATTAAGAGCTGTAAGAAAACAAAACACACATTTCTTAAGAGACTCTTTGGATGTAAGTGTGACAACTCAATTAGGATTTCCTCTTGATTGGGGTCTTGGATCAAGCTCAACGTTAATTCATAATATTGCTGACTGGGCATATATCAGTCCTTTTAAACTTCTATTTGATACTTTTGGTGGCTCGGGCTACGACATTGCATGTGCTCAAAGTGATGGACCGATTTTTTATCAAAAAAACATAGATGGACCAAATTGGTCACCGATTGAATTTGACCCAGAGTTTAAAGAGAACCTTTTCTTTGTTCATTTAAATAAAAAAATGAACTCTCGTACGGCCATTGATGACTATAATTCAAAAAAACCACATTCGCCTGAAATCATTCAGGCCTTGTCAGATATCTCAAGAGAAATGACAATGGTAAAAACAGCAAAAGAGTTTTGTTTTTTAATGGATTCTCATGAAATGCTTGTTGGTAAAGAGCTTGGTTACACTCCAGTTAAAGAGCAACTCTTTAATGACTTTCAGGGATCAATTAAATCACTCGGCGCATGGGGTGGTGACTTTATTTTAGCATGTTCAGAAAAAGGAATTAGCTACGTTGAGGAATACTTTAATAAAAAAGGTAACCAAATTGTTATTCCTTATGATGAGCTTGTTATAAAAGAACAAAATGAGAAGTCTTCTAAAAGTAAAATGCATTAAAAATGAATCTCCCAGAAAATTATAAAGTTACATACCGCTGCCCATCTAATATTGCCCTTGTAAAATATTGGGGAAAATTTGGAGTTCAGTATCCTCAAAATCCATCAATTAGCATGACTCTTAAAAATTGTTATACAGAAACAACTGTTGAGTTTTGTAAAAGTGGTGAGGGCTTTTCTTTTGAATTTTATTTTGATGGTGAAAAAAAGGTTTCTTTCAATGATAAATTAGATAAATTCTTTAAAAAAATATTTAATGAGTTTACCTGGCTATCTTCATATAAATTGGTAATACATTCTAAAAATACGTTTCCTCATTCTTCTGGAATAGCCTCTTCTGCTTCTAGTATGAGTGCTTTAAGTATGTGTCTCAATGATTTTGACAGTCATATTTCAAACACGCACTTAGGTCCCCAAAAGGCATCACATGTAGCAAGGCTAGGCTCAGGTAGTGCTTCAAGATCAATTTTTAAAAATTTCGCGATTTGGGGAGAGTGCGATATTGAAGGAAGTTCAAATGAGTTTGCTATTGAATATAGTGATTTTGCTCAAGTCTTTTTAACTCTTAAGGACTCAGTTCTAATAGTAAGTGATAAAGAAAAATCTGTTTCTTCTACAGTTGGTCATTCACTGATGAATAATCATCCATTTAAAGAAGTTAGGTATCAAAATGCCAGAGATAACTTAAATCGACTACTGAGTGCTATGAAGGATAGTGATATTTCTACCTTTATCGATATTGTCGAATCTGAAGCATTAGAACTCCATGGATTAATGATGAATTCTAATCCGTCGTTTATTCTTATGAGACCAAATACTCTCAATATCATTGAGAAAATTAGATATATTAGAAAGCACAGAAATATAGATTTGTTTTTCACTCTTGATGCTGGTCCTAATGTACATTTAATGTATTTTGAAAAAGACGAACAAGAGGTGCATCGTCTCATTAATGAAGAGCTACTAAAATTTACTGTTAATGATACTGTTATACATGATGAGATAGGTTATGGCGCATACCAAGTAAAAAAAGAGGACTCCAATTGTTAGACAGTGTTAGTTTCCCAGCAAAAATTCTTTTATTTGGAGAGTATTCAGTTATAAGGCAATCTAAAGGATTGGCCATACCGTATGAGCTTTTCGAGGGTAGGTTACTTTTTCCAAAAGACAAGAAGCGTATACCAGATAATGAACTCCAAGCACTTGCTACTTATTTATCCAGAAAAATTAAAAAAGAAGAACTTAGTTTTGAATTTGATATAAGATCTTTTAATTTTGATGTATCTGGCGGTCTTCGTTTTGAGTCTTCAATCCCACAAGGTTATGGAGCAGGAAGTTCTGGTGCTCTTTGTGCTGCAATATTTAATCAATATGCAAAACTTAACCTAGAGCAAAAAAATGATATACTTTATTTAAAAAAGTGTCTAAGTGAAATTGAATCTCATTTCCATGGTTCTAGCTCTGGAGTTGATCCACTTATAAGTTATCTGAAAAAACCTTTATTGATTGATGCTAATCAAGCTCTTGAAAATGTTGTCATGCCTGAGCTCGCTGGTAGTTCTGGTGGAGGTATTTTCTTGTTAAATACTGGTCGTTCTAGAAGAACAGAGCCCTTAGTTAACTTATTTCTTGAAAAATGTAGCTCTAAAGACTTTTCTTATCTTTGTGACAGAGTTTTAACTCCAATTTCTGATGATTGTATTGATGCTTTACTTGAGCAAGATATTCCAAGACTTCTAAAGTCTTTTAAAGATTTGTCGAGATTTCAAATGGAGAATTTCGAATCGATGATTCCTCCATTGTTCAGAGATATTTGGATGCGTGGTCTTGAAGAAGATTCTTTCTATCTTAAGTTGTGTGGAGCTGGCGGAGGTGGATTCCTTTTGGGTGTTACAACTTCATTTAAGAATCTGCCAGAAGAGTTTTCAGATTTAAATATCAGACCTGTACTAGAGTTTTAATTTAAGCAATCATTTCCTCTGAGTCTCTTGCACTCTTTTCTTTATTCTCTTTTAGAATTTTTCCTAGCTCTTTTGGACTGATAAAATCTTTGTCTTCCAAATGATTTTTCCAATCCATCGTCATCATTGATGCATTGAAAAACTCTCTATCAGTATTCATCATCTCGCTCATTGCACTAATGAGTTCATTATTTGTTGATCTTTTAAACTGCATTCTTGCAGTTGGAGATTGTTTAGATATTTTAAAAAGAATTGAGTTTTTGATACCATAACAGTCTGCTAAGTGAACAATTCCTGCATCTTGTAATTGGTTGAAGTCAAGATCAAGGCCTGTAATAAGGTAGCTATTGATTTTTGATGAATTAAACATCTTATTTAAAAGTGTCGGTCCAGCAATAAAGGGTTGAAGTCCTCTTTCTAATAAATTTGTTTTTAAGTTTATTTCTTTGTGACAAATTCTTAAGTCTGCTCCAAATGCTAATTCCCATAAGTGATAATCACTAATCTCATCCATATGCCAGATAAATGTTTGTGGCATGATAAGTTGAATCCAGTTTAATTCTTGTATTTTGTGTTGTAATTCTACAAAGGTCTTTGGATTAGTATTTTTCAAATAGTCATCACTAAATAATTTTGTACTTTCACTATATTCAAATAGAACACTTGCTATTTCTGTCTTATTAGAAAGCCAGTCAAGAAACTGATTAAGTTCACTAATGAAAATCTCTGGTTTGTCTGTTGAAGAGTTAAAGTTTATTTGTACTTGTGCGCTTTTTGTCTTTCTCTCTAAAGAAACATCTAAACAGCTAAAGTTAAAAAGATTTTGCATATCCACTCCTTGGATTTTTAACTCATTTAATCCTTAAATGAGTTATTAAAATTATTTCAAATTAGAGTAAATGTTGTCAAAAATTTTTGGTAAAAATTACTATGAAGCTTCTTTCTTTTTCTTACTATGAAAGTGTTCTTGTATGATATCTATATGATTTTGATAGTTTATACTAGTATCATGTAACTCAATGGCCGACTGAATAAGTCTAAATAGGCCTTTATTCTTGAGTGCGACAGTATCATTTGTCTTTGTTTTGAGATGTAAATCAATGTACTCGTTATTGTAAGACCTAAGAATACCTTTTCTAATTTCTGTTCTTAATTCTTTTAAATTATTAGGCCAGCTATATCCAACGATGCTTTCAACACTCTTATTAGAAAATTCTTTCATTGGAAGTTCTCTTACTGTTAACTCTTCACGTAAGATTTCATTTGCTATATCTAAGACATCGTCTTTTCTATTTCTTAATGGAGGTAAGTATATTTGGAAGTGTGAAATTAGATAAAACAACTTTTTTAATATCTTTCCGGTATTAACATGATAGCTTAACTCTATAGAGCTTTCAGTGTATATATTAGCATTTGTAGTTTTTAAAAAATCATAAAGTTGATTTTGCTTCTTATGACTTAGTTTATAAATTTCTTTAATATGAAATGCTTTTATGTCTCGACTTATATTTTCTAAACTTTCAAAAAAATCATTAATCTTATCTAAGTTTGAAAAGTCACATTCTAGAATTTCATGCTGATCTAGCCTTGTACTCTTTAGAATATAATCAATAATTTCATGTTTCTTTGTTCCTCTCTCTCCAGTAACGAGGATATTCTTATGTTGTGACTTTATATTGTCTACAACATGCTTTAATTCAAGGTTGGTTCTAGAATTACCAATGAAATTATCATAATTTGATAATAACTTTGTTTTATTTTTGATATTTGAATTATAGTCGCTAAAAAAATGAGAGAAAATTGTACAAAATAGTTTTAATGATGTCTCTTGGATTGCTGTATAAGGTTTCTTGTCTAAAGTGTTGTATATAGCTATTACACCAACAGGTTTTTGTAGTCTGTTGTGTATTGGATAAGATATCGAATTATATATCTCAACATCATTTCCTTCTTTAATCTCAGTGTGATCTTTCACGTTATTAAAATTTATTATTGTATTGTTCGCAAATGTAAGTTCAATATTTTTTTGAGTTAATTGAAGATAATTAATTTTTTCTACGTTTGAACGAGAATGTTCTAGAGTATTGGTATTTGGATTAAATATATGGATACTAAAATAATGACTTTTAAATGCACTTGATAGATCTTTTAACAGATGCTTTGGTTTGCTTGAAAAAACATCTTCAATTATTGAATAAAATAATGAAAATAGCTCGACACCTTCACTTAGATGAATTTTTCTGTTTAGAGTCGATGCTAAGAATAAGTGATCTTCAATATCTTTTTTTCCAAGTCTTGTAATATAGTCTTTTAAAAAATAATCAAGAACATTATTGTTAAGTTCTTTCTCAAGAAGTATTCCATAAACTATCTTGTCAGTATCTTCTTCAGCTACGAAAGAGCGAACAATTGTACCCTTTAATTCGAAATCCCATGGATGAAAAAAACTAGAACTATATAATTTTATAGATACATTAGTGCTCAGGGGAATTTTTCTTGATGTCTTAAAGTTTAGTCCCGTGAGATTTATACTCTCAAGTTTTAATTCATTTAATTCAATAGTATTGTGTTCATCTTTTATGTCTATAAAGATTTTATCTTTTTCTCGTATAGGTATCCGATAAGATTTAAAAAAGTGGTAGTTTAAAATACTGTTTTTCATCAATTTCTTATCGGTATATTTAGTGAAAAAGTTGACTTAAGTACCTAAGAAAAAATACCGATATGTATTATGCTTAAGTTGTTGTAATCTGGAGTGTGAATGAAGTCATTAAGAGAATATAGGATTTTGCTAAAAAAAGATGATGGTGTTGAAATATCATTTTTTAAAATAGGGCATAATTCATTAAATTCTCATTCAGACAACAATTATAATCTTTACGATATATCTTCATCGGGTGTTGGAATTAAGTGTGAAGCACCTCTTAAGACTAATGAAGTTTATAATATAAGCATTTCATATAAATCCCATCGTTTTGATACTGTCGCCAAGGTTGTTCATAGTACATATTCTAGAAGTGAAAAAGATATTTATATTGTTGGTCTAGAGTTTCAAGATCAAGATAATGAACATATTGAAAAGTTCATAAAAAATATTATTTCTGGTATGTCCAAAGATAGAAAAAGAAGTCTGATGTATGAAATTCTCAAAAATGAGGGACTTGTCTTAAATTATGGAATGAAAGATATTGAATTATCGTCATCAATTCTACTAGACCTTTTTACGATGTTTTCAAAATACTCTAACTCTTATGGACTTATGTATCTCTTTTTAGAGGAAGTTAAGAGAAAAATTGGGGCAGAGGACTTTAGATTTTATCGTATCGATGATGACTCAAAGAATATTTCAGTTTACGATTTTTCAACAGGTGAAATTAGTTCAAATTACTTTCCAATTATTGGTGTTATGAAAGAGGTTTATGAGAAGGGGATTACAAAAAACTCCAGACTTTCAAAGAAATTAGGTAATGATGCTTTTTATAAGATGTTTAATGTTGTTAATAATATTGAAATTGATACGTACTTGTTAGCTCCCGTATACGATAAAAATGGTATAAAGCTTGGTATCATTGAGTTTTCCAATAAAGAGAATAAAGAAGTTTTTAATGAACAAGATATAAAGGAAGTTAAAATCCTTTCTTTTATTTTAGGTATTACCTTTTCAATGGATTTTAATTTTGAAAATGAGAAATATGCAAAAAAGCTTAAGGCCTTTTATAATGAAGGTACACTCATTGGACCAAGTGAACAGAATCGTTATTTAAACTCTTTCATTTCTGAGTCGGCGTCTCATAATGATCCGATTTTAATAAGCGGTGAATTTGGCGTTGGTAAAAAACTTATTGGTGTTATCATTCATGAAAAGAGCAAGCGATCTAATCATACCATCGGCCATATAAACTGTCATAATATTGATGATATTCAAAGTATTAATAAAGTTTTTAATTCTGATCAGTATCATGTGGGTTATAAAGAACAGTATAGTGGTGGAACGATTATTATTAAGGACATTAATTTCCTTGGTGAAGTTGAACAAAAAGAACTTTATAAGCAAATTATGGACTCCAGTGATATTCGTTTTATTGCGACAAGTACGATGAGCTTTGAAGTTTTATCTCATGAGCCGTGGTTTAATAAAGACTTATTAGAGTATTTTTCTAAAAAACATATTCGTATTCCTTCTCTTCGTGAAAGGCCCGAAGATATTGTTCCTCTAACTCATTTCTTTGCCTATGAAAGCTGTGTAGAAAATAACCTTACCATAAAGAATATTTCTTCTGATGTTATCAACATCTTTCAAAGTTATGACTGGCCAGGAAATGTGAGTGAACTAAAGATTGCCATTGATCGATTGATCTCACTACAGACCGAGAATAATCTTATAAAGTATAAAAGAATTAAGACGGTACCTATCGTTGATCGAGATTTAGGCAGTAGCTTAAATGACTCTTTTGGTCTTAATTTTGAAATCGTTATCAATAATACAGATATAACATTTGAAGATTTTGAAGAATTATATTTTTACTTTTATGTAACAGATCTGATTGATAGAAAAGGTCTAAGCTTTTTCGATGTTTCAGAGCTTATTGATATGCCAATCGATAATATAAAAGAAAAGTTATTTGTATCAGCTAAAAAGGTTGAGAATTATTTCGGTGTTTCAATTGATTCAGTTAATGAATATCTAGAAAAATCAGCATGAAAAAAGGGTCTCTTTTGATCTGTCCCCCATAATTTAGACAAAATAAAAAGTGCTATAATTATGAAAAGGACAGATCATGGAAAACCTGACAAAAAAACATTTAGATTTTTTAAA
>NZAF01000123.1 GCA_002686115.1 Halobacteriovorax sp.
CACCAGTCTTACCATCAACACTAGCTTTCACACCTGCTTTCCCAAAGTTTTTCTGGATTTGTTTCGCAAGTTTCTTCCTTGCCATAAGCTTTTCTTTTGCTTTTGCAAGATCACTACTAACTTCAGATACTTTCTGATTAAGATTCTTAACTGTCTTTTCGTATTCTTTCGTTTTCTTAGCAATTCTCTTTTGTACACTAGCAAGGTCTCTTGATAATTTCTCTTTTTGAGCAGACTGTGTCTTAAGATCTTTTGATAGCTTCTCTTTAAGTTCAGCTTGTGTAGCTAGATCTTGTGCAAGTTGCTTTTTAAGAGCCTCTTGTTTTTCAAGCTCTTTAGCTAACCTTTCTTTCTCTGCAGATTGTTGTTCAATAGTTTTGTTCGCATTTTCAAGTTCTTGTTTTGTATATGCAATCTTACTCTGAACCCCTTGAAGTTCCTCTGCAAGCTTACTTTTTTGAGCAGACTGCTCTTGGATAGTTTTATTCGCATTTTCTAGCTGCTTACTTGCCTGAGCAACTTTAGCTTTTACGCTTTTTAACTGCTTCTCTGCTTCAAGTGATTTTCTTTCTAAAATTCTTTTTTGCTTTTCAGAAGCAGACCTTAACTTAGCAAGTCTTTGCTTATACTTCTTTGTCGACATCTTTCTTTTCTTTTTCTCTTTTAGAAGCTGAGTGATTTGTCTTTTAAGCTTTGAATCGATTTTTTTGATTTTATTTTCATTTCGAGAAATAATCTTTTTCTTCGTTTGTATATCTTTGTTAAGGTTCTTAATTTGATTTTGCTTTTCAGCAAGAATTCTTTGCTTTTCTTCAATAACTTGATTCTTTTTAGCAATGATATTTCTTTTCTCTTCAACTTCTTGATCAAGTTCATAGATTTGTGCTTCTCTTTCTTCTATCTCTTTCTCTTTTGAAGCAATAGTTCGGTCTTTTAGAGCAATTGTTCTTACATTGTCTTTGATCGTTTCATCTTTTTTAACAATTGTATCTTTTTGAGTCGTGATAACACTATCACGTCTTTTAATTCTTGCTTTTGCAAGCACGTTGGCATTGATGATATTTCTAACAATTTGTTGATATTGATTCAGAGCTTCTTTTTTCTTCTCATTTTCATTAGCTTTACGTCTTAACTCTTCAGCTTCTCTTCCATTCTTTTCTTGTAAGAGTTCAAGTTTAGACATGAGGTTTTCATAAACCTTCTGTTCTTTCTCTTGTGCTTGTTTCTCAAGATAGTCCTCTTTAAGAGTGTTATAAACCTTAATCTGTTGTTCGAGATCTTGTACCTTATTGGCCATATCTCTTTTCTGTATCTGCTGAGATAGTGTATGCGTACCAGTTCTTAAACTAGCGACGACATAGAGTAGCAGAAAAACAACAGAGAGAACCATAAAGAGGTCACTATATGACGCCCACTGCTCACCTGATTCATGTTTCTTTTTGAGTTTGTCGTAGTTAAAACTCATATCATCACCTTATTATTGTCTAAAAAAGAGTCAAAATACCCTTTGAAGTTTCATAAAACCTTAAAAGTTTATCGGCATTAAATTGGAATATTTGAGGGACTTTTATATTAAAATCTAATTGAATTATATTGATAAGTTACAAGATTTTTTATCATAAAATAGTTGACAAAAACACTCCAAAAAGCACCTAAAACCTTGACATTAATTCATTTGATCTCATCTTAAGAGTGGAAGAAAGGAGGTCATATGTTAAACAATCTTTCATACCATGGATTAGATCATTCTCCTTCATTTGAAGCATTCGTTGCTGAAAAATTAGAGCGACTTGAAAATGTAAAAGGAAAACTCAGTTCCCTACATCTTGTTGCCTCTAAAGAAAAAGACCGCTACTCATTTGCTGTAGTAGCTTCAAAAGGCAAGAAGAAGTTCTATAAGAAAGTTAATCAAAGCAATGTCTATAAGGCATCTAGTGAAGCGCTAAAAAGCTTTCGTGAGTGGCTTCATAAGTCTTGATCCTTATAGACCCTACTCCCAGTTAGACCCAGAATAGGACATTCTGGGTCTTTCATCACTTTGAATCTATTAGATTTTTTAGTTCACTTAGAAATATTTGAAAATTTACATTATCAAAACTCTTGTTTCCAATCTTTATTGATTTTTGTCGTTCTTCTAAATTCTGATTGCTTTTAACAATACTATTAAAGAGCGTTACACTGCAGGTCTCACTTGGGATTGAATATACTCTACTTGTTTTCTTTTTTGATTTAGTTTTGCTATTTCGTTCATCTCTAACAACACTTTTAGCAATGAATTGTGAAATCTTTGCAAGATCACAGACCTCTCCTAAGTTAAGCTCAGATAGTCTATAACAATCTGACTCCAATAGGCCTAAGGCTGCCCTATCCTCTGTCGACAAGAAATCAAGCCGCTTATCTGATTCTAGAAATCTTAGATGATCATTTGGTGTATAACCATCTGAACACACTTCACTGAGATTAAATCCTAACTTTGAAAAAAAGATGAGCTTACTCATATTATCTTTATTAAACTCATTAGAGGTTTCACCTGCAATACTCTCATATGCTGATCCCCAAGCAAATGCTTTTCCCCTGTTACTAGCTTCCATTTCATCTATCGACTTTTCGTTATAGCTAGGTGAAGACTTAGCTAAGCTAAGGGATAGACTACAAATAAAACTATCACCATTAGCAAGTGATGCAGATTGAATAAGATCTGAGTTGTCTGCAAGAAATGAGATGATTGCCATTTGATAATAGCTCTTTTTTGGCGACTCGTAAGTCTTCTCTACAATATCTAAAACACCCCACAAATCATGATGAGATGGACTTCCCTTAATAAATGCATGCCTTAAAAATTCAAGAGACTCCCTTTGATCAATAGGTGTCAGAGCTTTTGAAAGAGACAATGAAACTTCTGCGATCTTTTCTTTATCAAAGAGGCTTTCAATTTCTTTTGACAGACGAGATGGTTTATCACTTTTTAATACATTACTAACAAAGCTCTTTAATTCTTTTATTCGAGGTGAGTCGATATTTGAGTTCTTCTTTATATTATTTATAATGGTTTTAAATTCATCACTGACTTTTAATCGCTTATTGTTTTCATCATATTCAAATGAAAGAGATTTTTCGAGAGCATGCTCATATATAAGTATCTGATCACTTATATTTTGATCATTAAGAACATCATTTACTGTATCATTGTCTATAGACAAGCTTAAAACACTACTTATATAGTCATGATCAAGCTCTTTTGGATTTTCTTTGTATTCGTATCGAATCTTTTTCTGTGAACCATCACCTCCACATGAGATACACTCTGTGGGGAGATATTTAGCAACTCTCACCCAATGATTACTCTTTGAAAGAGTAACCTCTGCGAGAACTGAAAAACTAAAGAATATTGAGATTATGGCCAAAAACATATATTTTTATCGACTTAAGAAGAGATTACTTAAAAGATTGGTGATATAGTAATTACATTAAAGATATATTATGTATAATTTTACTCAATTAAACGATTTTCCCATTCTACTGGCACCAATGGTTGGCCTCTCCCATGCAGCACTTAGAAAGACACTGGATAAGTATTATCCATTAGACTCAAAAGTGTTAACTCCTACAGAAATGCTCAACTCTAGAAGAATTCCTGGCCAAGTTCTTGGACAGACTCCTCAAACTGTACTTAATGACTTTGAAAGAAGTCTTCAACCACAAATTCTTGGAAATGAGGAAAAGTACATCAGACTCTCTGTGCAAAAACTCCATCAATGGGGAGCCAAGGCGATTGATATAAATATGGGCTGCCCCGTCGCAAAAGCTTTAAAACATAATTACGGTGTTGCACTCATGGGAGATATTCAATATGCAAGCGAAGTTGTTAAATATACTACAAAAGACTCCCCTATCCCTGTTTCAGTAAAACTCAGAGCTGGTACTCAAAATGACCAGGACTACCTTTTAAAGTTTTGTGACGCTCTTTTAAATAATGGTGCTAGCTGGCTATGCCTTCATCCCCGTCTCGCAGCAGAAAAAAGAAAGGGGCAAGCAGACTGGAGTCAAATAAAAAAACTAAAAGATACATTTCAAGTTCCTATTATAGGAAACGGTGATATTCAATGCTATCAAGATATCATTGATATGAAGTCTGAAACAAATTGTGATGCCGTGATGATAGGAAGGGCCCTCACTGCAAAGCCTTGGCTTATTACAAAATATGCCTATGAAAATGGATTTCCATTAACACCTGATCAGTACAAGCTTATTCCTCAAAACCCTCAGGATGAATTTCATATCTATTGTGATTATCTCATCGACTTTATAAAAAACTGCTTCCTATTATTTGAAGCTAATGACGCGCTAAAAAGAATAAGATTCTTTGTACGAGTTGGACATGTCTGGTTAAACTTTGGACACTCCTTTGTTAAAGCTGTTCATAAGTACAGTAGCGAGCAAGAAATGATAGACTTTATCCTAAGTAAAAGAGAAAATACATCTATTACTCTTTCAAAAAGAACAAGTTTGAGATATTAGTTAAAGTCTAAAATATTTTTAGTAGAGGTTTGCTTGAAAAAACTTATCATTTTGTTATTTATTATTCTTACAAGCTCATGCTCATACAAGGGTATCATCGTAAGCAATCTCCCATTCCTCATTACAAATAGAGTTGATAAGAGATTTGATCTCACTAGTGAACAAGCTAAATTTTTTAAAGGTGATATAAAGAAGCTCTTAAAAGATAAAAAAAATGAAGTAAAAAGCTTTAATGAAAAGTTTCAAGCTTTTAATATTGAGAGTTCTAATAGAAAAGACTTTTATTTATCGATAAGAGATTCTTACATAAATATCGCAAACTCAGTCATTCCCTCTCTTACCCGCCTTATGCTTACATTAAGTAATGAGCAAAGAACAGAGTATTTTAAAGAAGATAAAAAGAAGCTTGATAAAAGAGAAAATAAATTAAACAACAGAGCGAGTGATTTCTATGTCTCAAGATTTGAGCGATTCTTTGGAGATTTAACTGAGTCACAAAAAACTCTCATCAAAAAAAGAAGTACCTCGATGAAACAGTCATCTCTTAGGGTTCTCACAAAGAGACGTCTCTTTCACAAACAGTTAAAGCTCCTCTTTGAAATTGGAGATAAAAATCTAAAAGATCAGATAAGTGATGCCTTTAAAAATTATGTTGATAAGTCGACTCGTTATAAAGATAGGGAAGCATTTTTTATGGCCCTTGATGAATTTATTCCTACTCTTTCAAGAGATCAAATCGAGTATTTTAACGAAAATAAGGCAGATGTTGGAGAATGGATTTCTCTGTATTTAAGTAAATACTAGTAAAAAGACAAGATTTACGCTTATAATATTAAGAATGAAATATCTTTTATTCTTAATTATAACTTTTAATACATTATCATATTATAAAAATGAATTTCCTACTGACTATATCCAGGCCAGAAAATCATTTAGAAACTTATTTCCAAACTATAAAACTTTTAGAGTTCCAAGTGAGACTGACAAAGATCTTACCATTGACTATAGCTATCATAAGGCTCGAAACTCTAGAAAACTACTTGTCATTAACTCTGGTATTCATGGTCCGGAGGGACATGCTGGCTCTGCTGCCATCAAGGTATTTAAAGAGAAGATATTCATCGACTTAGTTGAAAATAATATTAGTATACTCATCATACATGCCATGAACCCATTCGGTTATAAGTACCACAGAAGGTTCACAGAGAACAATGTTGACTTAAATCGTAACCAGGCAATCGATGAGAAATTATTTAAGACACTCAATGCACCATACAACAAACTTAAAGGGATCCTTGTACCTCAAGGGAAAGTTTCTGGTTATAGAATTGCATTTTATAAAACACTTTTTTCTATCGCTAAGAAACTCATCACTGGTATGAAATTTTCTAAAATAAGAGAGGCTACGGCAAAAGGACAATACCATGACCCAAAAGGTCTATTTTACGGTGGAAATAAGTTAGAACCTAACTCTGAATTTGTTCAAAAATTATTAAGAGATAAGTTCCAAGGAAAAAGTGATATCTTCTTTATCGATTTTCATACAGGCCTTGGAGACAGGGCAAAACTTCACCTTATTACTCCCTACTTTAAAAATACAAAGAGTAAAGAGCTTACGCTTAAACTTTTCTCAAATGGTAGCCACTATCACTTAACATCACCTGAATCAAAAGGGTTTTATAGGGCCAGTGGAGACTTACTTGGATACGTTAATCATATTGCTGCCAATGATGCTACTGTCATATCACTTGCTGCGGAGTTTGGAACTCTTGGGAAAGGAATTTTTTCACAAGTTGATACAATCAATAGGATCATTCTTGAAAACCAAGGACATTTTTATGGCCATGAGAGTGATTTTGTTAAAGAAGAAATCATGAAGCAATATGTTGAGTTGTTCTTACCTGAGCCACTAAGTTGGAAGATTAAGGCGACAGATACAATGATGAAATTATTTGAAGGACCCGTTTTAAAATGGGCCCTTCAAAAATAAATTATTATAACTTAATACTTTGACCTGGCTTTAAGACCTTTAAAATCTTCTTATTTTTTAAGTAACCTTTAAATTCATCAGGTGTACCTTTAAGGATTGGAAAAGTTCCAAAGTGAATAGGTGTCACCATTTTTGGACTGATTAAATCTGTCGCATAAGCAGCTTCTTTAGGTCCCATGGTGTAATTTCCACCAATAGGCAGTAGTGCAAGATCAGGCTTATAATAACTTCCAATCATTTTCATATCTGCAAATACTCCAGTATCTCCTGCATGGTAAAGCTTCTTTCCATTTGAAAATTCGATAACAAATCCCACAGGCTCTCCACCATAGTGAATCGCTCCATCAACTTTCACAGATGAGCTATGTTCTGCTCTTACCATTATCACTTTAGTTTTATCATTAAAAGGATTCACCTCACCTGACTTATTAAGTGGAAAGTATCTGTCCCCAGAAAATTGCTTAAGTCCCATAAGAACATTTCCCATATCTGCATTCATACTAATCTTAGCTTTAGGAGAAAGTGTCATAATTTTCTTATAATCACCAACATGATCAGCGTGTCCATGTGTAATGAGGATAAGATCAATGTCTTTATAGAGTTCATCTTTTTTAAAGCTCTCAGGAGTTTTTGGATTTGAATAAATAAAGGGATCAATTAAAATCTTCTTTCCTTCACTTGTTTCAATTAGTGTTGCCGCTTGCCCAAGCCAAGTCACTTCGGTGCTTGCAAAAATAGAAAGTGAAAATAGTAGTGTAAAAATGTATTTCATAAAACTCTCCTATTAAATGGAAACTGAATTAATAACAACAAAAGGGTTGCTCTGTCTTTGTGAAAGAACCCACTTCTCAGAGAGACAAGCGTATCCACCATGTCCCCAACCACTTCCCCAAGAGTTGGCCGTGATAAAACAGACACTTCCTTCGTTTAAAACTTTTGGTAGTTTAATATAACCAATAAGTAAAACGGCATGTCCA
>NZAF01000124.1 GCA_002686115.1 Halobacteriovorax sp.
ATCATTTATATTAACGTTGGGTATCTTTACTCCCTCTGCTGGTTTTATCTTAAACTCTCTACACTCATTTAAAATGTCAGAAGACCATGAATACTGGATAAAATCTAAGGCCATAAGTAAGGAAGTCATTGCTATTGTTTTACTATTCTTTGCGTTGCAAGGAAACAACCCCCTTTCTCTTGTTATTTCTCTCGCTTTTTATGTTGGTCTAATTTTACTACTTCCTCCTATTTTTAGGCTATTCTTTAAATTCGTCTCACCATATGCTCCTAATTCTGAAGTACCATTCTTAATAGCTCTAGCATTAATTTCAGGCGTTATATCAAAAGAACTTGGTGCATATTATCTAGTAGGAGCCTTCTTAGTCGGACTTGTTAGTTCCAGGTTTAAGGAAGAGATTTTTCACGAAGATGAGGAAGTGATCTTCAAGTCCTTAAGTAGTTTCTTCACAGTCTTTTTACCTTTTTACTTCTTTTATGCGGGACTTAAAATCTCATTAAAAGAGTTTCAAATTGATGCTTTATTCTATGGCATTGCGGCCCTTATTATCTTCGTACCTCTTAGACTTCTTGTTATCACATCAAGTATCAAGATGTTTTTAAAAGATGTAAAAGAAAAGGCATATGGTATATCAACTTCGCTTATGCCAACACTAATTTTTGGGCTTGTTATCGCTTCAATCCTAAAAGAGAGAGGGATAATTGAGCAAAAGTACATTTATGCATTAATCATCTATACAATGCTTACAAGCTTACTTCCAACAATTTTATTCTCTTTTAAAAAGACAAATAATACATAATTTTTTCATAGTTTTAAATATCGAATAAGAATCATGATAATAACTTTTAAAAGGAATTATTATGTTAAAAGTCTTAGGTGTTATTGGAACTATATTCGCCGTCATTCTTATTTTATTTGTCGTTCTAGTTCTATCTAGTATTAAGGTATCAAAAGAAAATGGACATAAGAATGTCTCTCTCTTTTGGGGCGCGATCAAATTCAATGAAGGCCAAGAAAGAGTTAACATTTTAGGTAATACAATCTCTGTTGATGGTATAAATAAAACAGTTAAAGTCGGAAATACGATAAGCGTCGATGGAAAAAATGAAATCGTCACTATTGATGACAAACTTTTCATTGACGGAAAGAGCAATGAAATAAAAGTAGATTCTTCAATCATTCTAAAAAAAGAAGAAGGTCATATATATATCGATAATTCTAAAATCAATATTGGAGTCACGGGTAAGAACTTCTCTTTTATCGCTTCCGGGGATAATGAGACAAAAATAAGTGGCACAATTACTAGAGAAGATGATCAATACACGTACCTAAAATCAAGTGAAGATATCGATATTAATATAAATATCAATCAATAATTGTAAATAACCTTAAGAACTCTATAATGAAACATATCATGGAGGTCCCTATGCGTTCATCTCATCTTAAATTTCTCTCTCTCTTATTAATTAGCTTATTATGCTCACCTACATTTGCTAAAGGTGCGAGAAAAGATAGGATGAAAGAAAGAAGAGAAGCCAGGCAGGAAAGAAGGCAGGAAAGAAGACAGGAAAGAAAAGAAGAAAGGCAGGAAAAACGAGAAGATCGCAGAGAAGAACATGAGGCACGAATTCAAGAAAGAAAAGAAGAGTTCACAAAAAAGCGAATACAAAGAAGAAAGATGATAAAAGAGCGTCGAAAAAGCAGACAGAACTCTAGTGACGAATAAAAGTTACTTTATATATTCAAAGTATAGTGATTCTTTATCTAGATGAGGAGCACAAACTTCTTTCATGCCAACTTTTTTAAGAACTTTTTTTGATGCATCATTCTCTATGCTAACAAAGGCAATGATCTTATTAACTTTAAGGACATCTATAGCATATGAAATTAATGATTTTGATATTTCAGTTGCAAAGCCTTTAGACCACACTTTCTTAATAAGCATAAAACCAAGTTCAGGATCATCTGATGTCGTCTTCTTTAACATCGCCCAACCAATAACTTGGTCACTTTCTTTTTCAACACATGCCCAAACTTCTTGATCTTGACTCCACTACATTAAACAACGCTTTATGACATCCTCAGATTGTGCACATCTCAATCTAGTAAAGCGCATCACTTCTTCATCTGTCATCATCTCTTTTAGAGAATTAAAGTCATCTTCTATAAAGCTTCTTAAGTATAATCTCTGCGTATTAATTATCTTCATCTACATAAGATGCTAACCTATTAATAATAAATAGACTTCTGTAAAATACAAATATTTATTAAATATTTTATTAAAGCTATATCCCACTTAAGCCGACTAAATCTATACAGTATTAAAAATGGGAGTTTAAAATGAAAAAATTTAACAAATTAAGCGTATTATTTCTATCAGTCCTTATCACAGCTTCAGTAACAGCTGAAATGAACAAAGATCATAAAAATACTGATTCAAAGGATCATACTGAGAAAACAAGATCTATCAGTAGTACAAAAGAAAACGAAGAAAAAAAGGAAGGCAAAGAAAACGTCGATCAATTCAGAATGCAAATTGACCGTTTTGGAAAACTTCCAATGCACTATTAATAATCTGTATAAAATTTAAACAGTTTATAAATAACATATAACATTTATAAGAATAGAAACTTACCTTTATCTAAATGATAATATCATATGATGAAGGTAAGTTTTCTTATATTAACTCTATTTATTCTCACAGCATGCAATAATAAAGATCAATCACGTGTTGAATACATACCTATTTTATCCCCTCCAGAGAAAACATCTCACGACACTACCTCTGATGGAGTTGTCGATGGTTCAGGTGGAAATTTAGAAAAAACCTCATATGAAGAATTTCAAAAAATTATAAGAGAAGATCTTCCAATTTTAACAGATGAGTTACTAAAAAGAAGTATTAAGTACTTTTCATATAACAATCAATCAATAAATGATCTAAGCGCACGAACAAATGTGCCTGAATTACACTATGATTCCTATGTCGATGAAGACGACTATTTCATAAGAAACAATGAATTATTCGTAAACCCATTTAATAATATCTCTAAGGAGATTCAATTATTTTTCACTATTAACAAAGACCAAATTCTTAATGTGAGTAAGAAATTAATTTTTATTCCAAAAAAAGAGAGCTGTCTGTCAGATAATCATAATCCGAGAGAGAGTGACACTGCAATATCAAGTGATAGAAAAATATGTTTCTCATACAACTCTTTTAAAGGCTTTCAAGATTCTGAACTTGTAAAAAAACTACTAGTGATGACAATTCATGAAATCGCTCACTATTTAGATAAAAGCGAACTAGAAGCACAAGAGTTACAATATTTCTTTAGCTCAAATTACTATGGAAAAAACTTGATTTTAATTGGCAATGATAAATTCAATAGTTACTTTAATTATTTACGGCAAACGACAAATGTCATGAATGATTTTTTAGAGTTTGCAGAAGATGGCTCCTATAAAACAATCTGCAAAAGAAAGTCTGACTTAGCTAAACTACATGACTATATCGAAAATGATGAAGCATTTAGTACTTTTCTACCATACTCTCTTTATGAAGATTTTGCCTATTTTTCTTATAGGCTAGAATGCCCATATGTGACAGAAGGGCCAGATCAATTAACTGTTAGCGAAGCAATATTATTAACACAGTCAATGAAGAAGCTATTTAAAGAATTTAATCAAAGATTAAGAACTATTTATGAATTATTATTTCCTACTACAATAGTTCAAAACAACATAGATATTTTAAAGCTTCCATATGTTCAAATGGATAGGTTTAAAAGAATTGAATTTTATCTCAAGCATCATTATATTCCAAAAGAAGGCGACCAATTTCAGACTCTTAATGAAACATTAAACTTCCCGAAGTGTTTTCTAAAAGATAAAAATGGAAAACTATTTCATGGAAAAACTATTAAACTTTCAGGTTATGAGTTTTTTAAAGATGTAAGATTATACTCTTTGGAACTATCTCAAAAGAGATTTGAGTTTTTAATTCTTACTCACTTCAAAAGCCATGGAAATTTAATATCACTCGAACAGTACAAAGATAACAAGTTTACAACGTCCTTAATCACAAAGAAGGGGTTCAACAGTCGTTTAATCCCCTCTAAAGAAGATATAATGTTATGGAGAGAGGAAAAAATTGAACGTCATACTTTTTTTATGCACCCTCTTCTTTCTAAACAATCAGAGATACCATTTACCCCATATTTAAACTCAATAAAGTATATAGCAGATAAGAAAAAATTTAATCCCTATCATACGACTCTAATAGAGGCACCAATTAAAGATAAAAGTTTTTCAATCTACTGTGAATACCCATAAATCTTTAGAAAAATTAAACTTAATATTATTTACGTAAGAGTCAAACCACTCAGTTCATTGACGAGGGCCTAAAAAAAGGTTTATTCTTAAACTGATGAGATTAGTAACTCTAAGTTTAATATTTATACATTTTATCCTAGCACCTCTTGCTAATGCTTCGATAAAAGAGCACATAGAAGTGTTTCATAAAGAATCACTACACACACGAGTGTTTGAGCATAGTCACAATCATGGCAATAATCACACGGCTAAATCACATTCAGAGGACAATCATAAACATGCTTTGATAGACCTCGAAGAAGTAAGCCTAAATGATGAATTAAAGCTTGAAACTCCATTATATTCAAGTCATCTCATCTTTTTAGCTCTATATTTGTCTAATCCTTGTAATCTTGAAACATCAAACTTTTCTTTTAAAAATCAACACTTACTAAAATTCACATCACCAGATACATTTAGAACCCTACCTCTATTAATTTAAGCCACTGCATTTTTCTTACTATTTAAGTTAATTAAAAAATCAAATTGAAAGGAAAAAATGTGCTTAATAAAATAATAAAGTTCTCTCTTAATAACAGACTTTTAATTGTATCTTGTGCAGCTTTTATACTTGTCTATGGATTAATAATCTCACTGAAACTGCCCGTAGATGTCTTTCCAAATCTTAATAAGCCAAAGGTCACAATTATCACTGAAAGTCATGGCTATGCTCCTCAAGAAGTAGAAACATTAGTTACCATCCCGCTTGAGACCGCAATGATTGGAACGACAGGAGTAACAAGAGTTCGTTCATCAAGCGGGATGGGAGTTAGCATTATTCATGTAGAATTTGCATGGGGAACAGATCCCTATCAAAACAGACAGTTAATAAATGAAAAAATTCAATCTGTAAAAAACAGACTACCAGAGAATATATCTCCAACACTAACACCAATCACTTCAATCATGGGTGAAATACAGTTTCTAGGGCTGCAACAAAACGAAGATAAAAGCTTAAGTTTGCTTGAATTAAGGACCCTTGCGGATTGGGTCATTAGACCTCAATTACTTTCAGTTCCAGGAGTAAGTAATGTTATTGTAATGGGTGGCGGAAAAAAACAATATCAAATTAAAATAGACCCAGAAAAACTACGTTTAAAGAATATTTCTCTAAATACTCTAGTGGAGAATGTTAAACACTTAAGTGAGAATACCACTGGAGGATTTGTAGATAGAGAAAAGAAAGAGTATCTTATTCGAGTTATCGGCAGAGCAAATAGCAAAGAAGATCTAGAAAACTCTAATATTGGTCTACACCTAGGTCTCCCTGTCCTACTTAAAGATGTTGCGATGGTAAAAGTTGCTGCTACTCCAAAAAGAGGAGACGGGTCAATAAATGCAAAAGATGCTGTTATCATGACCATACAAAAGCAACCTGATGCATCGACCATTGAAGTCTCTAAAAGAATTGATGAACTCGTCTCAAAAATTGAAGAACAGTTACCTCCAGGTGCACTGCTTAAAAAGGACCTATTCAAACAAAGTCACTTCATTGAAAATTCTATTAATAATGTAAAAGAAGCTCTAAAAGATGGATCGATTATTGTTGCCATTATACTTTTCTTATTTTTATTAAACTTTAGATCAACATTTATCACTCTAACGGCAATTCCACTATCATTTGCTATCACCATCATCGTTTTTAAATATTTTGGATTATCCGTTAACACGATGACACTTGGAGGACTAGCGATAGCAATCGGAGAACTCGTTGATGATGCCATTGTAGATGTTGAAAATGTATTTCGAAGACTAAAAGAAGCAAGAAATAGTGGAAAGAGCTATAATCCACTAGAGGTTATATTTCTCGCATCTAGTGAGATAAGAAATTCGATTGTAATATCCACAATTATAGTCATCCTAGTATTCTTACCATTATTTTATCTTAGTGGAATTGAAGGAAGGTTATTTGTTCCTCTTGGGATCGCGTATATTATATCAATTGCAGCAAGTCTTCTCGTTTCACTCACAGTTACTCCTGTTCTTTGTTCCTATCTTTTACCAAAAGCTAAGATTATGGAAGAGAGTGATGGAAAGCTCATCAACCTTTTGAAACATTTTGAAAAGAAACTACTTACAAAGATTTTGGACCGTCCAAAACTTATCATTAGTCTCGCTGTTATACTTTTAATCTCCTCTCTTTCTCTTGTACCAAAGATGGGAAGAAACTTTCTTCCAGCATTTAACGAGGGAACGGCTACAATCGGTGTTGCATCATTTCCTGGTATTTCATTAGAAGAGTCTAATAAGATTGGGCGTAAAGCTGAAGAATTAATGCTCTCAGTTCCTGAAGTGAAAAGCACTGTAAGAAGAACAGGTCGTGCTGAAATGGATGAACACGCAGAGGGGGTACATTGGAATGAGATTGATGTCGATTTTCATAAAAGTGGTCGAGATAAAGAGCTTGTCCTAGAAGAGATACGTGAAAAGCTAGCTTTAATACCAAATACGTACGTCAACATAGGGCAACCTATAAGTCATCGATTGGATCATCTCCTATCTGGAGTAAGGGCACAAATAGCATTAAAGATCGTTGGACCAGACCTCTCAAAGCTTAGGAGGTACGGGAGACAACTAGAAAAGAAGTTAAAAAAGATTGATGGCCTAGTAGATCTGCAACTTGAGCAACAAGTTCTTACACCACAAATAAAAATTCATCTCTATCGTGAAGATGCTGCAAAATATGGTATTAATATAAGTGATATCGTCTTACTACTTGAAGTTGCACTAAACGGAAAGTCTGTTGGTAATATAATTGAAAATCAAAAGATATTCGATATTTCTATGAGATTTAATGAATTATCGAGGAAGAACTTAGACCTTTTACGTGAGACTGCAATCAGAGTACTACCAACAGGTAAAGTCATTAGACTTAAGGATGTTGCCTCTGTTTATGAGTCCCAAGGACCTAACATTATAAATAGAGAAAACGCACAAAGAAGAATCATTGTTCAAGCTAATTCATCAGGAGTTCCACTAGATCAACTTATTGTTAAAATTGAAGAGCAAATTAAAACGATAGAATTAGACAAAGAATACTTTGTGAAGTTAGGTGGACAATTTCAAAGCGAAAAAAAGGCAAGTAAGCTTATATTGATTCTTGGAGCGGTATCATTACTTGGTATTGTCATCTTACTTTATTGGCATTTTGGAAGCTTTATGATGTGCCTGCAAGTACTAACGGCACTCCCCCTTGCCCTTATTGGTAGCATTCTAGCAATCTATATTACAGAAAAAGTTCTTTCTGTAGCTACACTCATCGCCTTTATCACTCTATGTGGAATCGCTAGTAGAAATGGAGTGATGATGATTTCTCATTACCTACACCTACTAAAGCATGAGAATATGGCATTTAATAAAGAAACTATCATTAAAGGATCTCAGGAGAGATTGATCCCCGTTCTTATGACTGCACTAACAGCTATTTTTGCTTTACTACCAATACTTTTTTCAAAAGGCGATCCAGGAAAAGAAATACTCTACCCAGTTGCGGTCGTGATAACAGGAGGACTTTTAAGTTCTACATTATTAGATATCTTTGTCACTCCCGTTATCTTCTATAATTACGCTAAAAAGGCATCAGAGAAACACTTATTAAAACGATCAGGAAAACAAATATGAAAATAAAAATTATATTAACGACTATTGTCGTATCCTTTTTAAGTCATGAGACAAAATCTTTCACATATAAGCAATTAGAAAATGAGGTCTTAAGTAAAAACACACTCATTAAAGTAAAGAAACAAGAAGTTCTAGAAGTTGAATTGAAAATCAAAAAAGAAAGGGCCGACCTTTATCCTCACATCAATGCAGTTATTGGTCAGGAAAAACTACTAGCACCAAATGAAAGACAAACTGAAAATAGTAAAACAGTTGCTGAGGTAAGAGTTGACTATGAGCTCTACCAATTCGGAGTGACACAAAAGAGGATTAAAGCACTAGAAGAAACAAAAAAAATAAAAGAAAGAAGTTTAGCATTTATAAAAGATCAACTAAGTAGAGATTTAAAGAGATTATATTATTCAACATTAGCAATTAAGAAAAACCTTGATCTTATAGAAGAAGAAATTAAATATAATACAAAATTAAAGTCACAAGTATCTCTAAAAAATAAGCAAGGGTTAGTCGGTGCTGCTGACAAATTAGAAATGGATATGCGAGAAGCAACCCTTATCAACACAAGAATTAAATTAACTGAGGAATATCAACATAGCTTAGATAGAATTAGAAAAATTAGTTACATATCACATGATCAAGAGATCAATCTCTCTGGTGAAATACCACACAATCATTTTGACATGAATATTGAGAAGCTTATTAATTCCGCAAAATCAAACAATATCGACCTATTAAATATCAACACAAAAATGCTAGCATTACAAAATGAACTTGATGCGAGTTTTTATGAAAGACTCCCCTCATTAAAGTTAACCAGTCGGTTTGGTAATATGAGAATTGATGAAACTTATACAAGTAATCAATCAAGCGAAGGTCTCATTGGTATTTATTTTGAAATGCCTTTATTTGATGGAGGGAAAAGGTCTGCAAATCAACAGTTAACAAAAACGAAGCTACAAAAGTCAAAACAAGCCATGATCAAAACAAAACATCATTTGGAAATTGATCTTGCACATAAATTTGAAAAATTTCAAAACATTCATAAGTTACTCGATTTAGCGGAAAAAAATGTATCTCATGCAAAAAAATATTTCAATAATATTCTTGGTGAATATAAAAGAGGAATAAAGAATTCACTAGATCTTGTTTCAGCAAGGGATAGACTTTATCAATTCCAAATAGATGTCATTAATTACAAAAAAGAATATCAAATATCAAAGCTAGATATTGAAAGAATAACTTCATTAAACTTATAAGGAGAAATAATGAAAACAATCAAATTAATTACTTTTCTACTATCGTTTGTGGCTTTTGCTCACGATGGTGGTCATGGTCCATCAATTAGTGATGAAAGTATGCAAGGTGGTAAGGTCGCAGCTGTTATAAACTACAAAGAGGTCAATGAGGGGACGCATGCAAAGATGCTCTTAAAAGGAGAGCTTGTTGTAGAGGGTTTAACTGTAAAGCTATATCTTTATGATAAAAAGATGAATGAAATCTCTTTGAATAAGTACCCTAAAACAATAGAAGCTATTCAAATAGAAAGAGGCAAAGAGGCAAATTTTCAACTAAACCTTTCTGAGTCAAAAAAGTTTTATATTGGAAAGAGAACAAAAAATAAAAGAGTCCCTTATAATATCGATGTAAAGATAAAGAAAGCTGACATTACGTACTTTGCAGCGTTTGACGGTCTAGATAAATAAAGACAAAAGTCTGAAAAAGATGAAATACCTAATTAGATATTTCATCTTTTTCAACTACAACCTCAACACCTTCAAGCTTTTTTAACACATCGCGCCCCTCAGTTATTTCTCCAAGCCTAATAAGTTTGTCAGCATATGAGAAGCCCTTATAAAAGATAGCAACATCACCCCAAGGTGCATAATAAGTGACATCTCCAGCTTTTGCTTGATACCCATCTGGTGAATTTTTTATTGATAATTTTTTTGGCGGATAAAATATTTTTTCGATTGATGCATAATCCTCAATTTTCACACTAAAAGGAAGTTGCTCATATAATGACTTCGATGATTCATTATCATCTAATCTTATTTTGATAATATTTTCATTGTGACTAATCTTAATTCTCATTTTGAGTAGCTCCTTTGCGTAAGAACTTTCTATAATGAAGATAAAGTTAAAGATGAATATAAGAAATAATTTTTCCATCATTTTCACTTAAAGTTATTTACGACTTTATTATATTCTCTATCAGTAACTTTTTCCATCCAGTTTACTGGACTACCATTCACCGACTCTTGAAGAGCTAAATGTGATAAACTCTTATCTTCACAAGCACCATGCCAATGCTTGATACCTGGAGGAGTCCATATTACATCCCCTTTTTTAATTCTTCTTGCCTCTTGCCCCCACTGTTGAATATATCCTTCCCCTTCATTCACAACAAGTAATTGTCCCTTTGGATGATCATGCCATGCAGAACGAGCTTGCGGAGAAAAAGTGACTTCCGCTCCTGACAAATCAGATGAAAGTGAGTTCTTAAAAAGCATTTGAACTGCAACAAAACCAGAGAATGTCTTTGAGTTATCATTGATTTTAATAACCTGCTTAGGAGTCATGATCTCCATAAGTCTTTCTTTCTTTTGGTTAGCACATGAGTGTAAGAGTAAAATTATTTGGAGCAATAGTAATCGACTAAATTTCATTTTGATATCCTCACATATTAATTCATCTTATCTTAGAGTGGATTATTATTCAGATAAATGCCATAATAGTTCAAGAATCATTAACATAGGGTTAAAAATGGAAAAAGACCAACTAGACGGACTTATCGCCTTAAAGCTCGTTGCAAGAAATCGTAGCTTCACAAAAGCTGCTGATGAACTAAATATATCTGCGGCAGCAATTAGTAAAATCATTTCAAACCTTGAGAATAAAATGGGTGTCACTCTCATTACTAGAACAACTCGTAGTGTGAGTCTCTCACAGGCAGGAGTCATTTTTCTAGAACAAGCGGGCCCCGCCATTGACCAAATCATTATTGCTCAAGAAAATATAAGAAATTTTGGAAGCAAACCAACTGGAACTTTAAAACTTAATATGCCAGGAGTTTTTTATCCATACTACTTAGTTAATATCGTAGACAGCTTTCTAAAAAAGCATCCTAATATTATTGTAGATATATATTCAGACGACTCAGCTACAGATATTTTTGAGAAAGGGTTTGATGCAGGCGTACGAGTTGATGATATTATTGCTAAAGACCTTGTAGCCTATAAGCTTTTTGGCCCTGTTAAGTTTGTAGCCGCCGCTTCACCAAAATATTTAAAGAATAATGGAACTCCTAAACATCCAAAAGATTTACTTAATCATAATTGCATCCGTCATCGTTTTGGCATTAGTTCAGGTATTTACGATAAGTGGGAATTTGCAGAGAAAAAGAAAGAATTTACAGTTGGAGTTTCTGGTAATTTAATCTTAAACACTTCAGAAACAATTCGTCATGCAGCTTTAAATCATTCTGGTATTATATATACTGAGATAGGTAATATTAAAGAAGATATAAGAAAAGGGAAGCTAAAAGTTCTTTTTGAAAAATATATCACACAGAGTGAGGGGTACTACCTATACTATCCTCATCGAACACATATTTCATCTGCATTAAGGGCATTTATCGACCATATAAAAGAGTTCAAGATATAGAACAATGCTAAATTAAAAATAGTTGGAACCTAGAAGAAACAATAAATCATTATTCTGATGAAATTGCTTTTGCAATCTTAGAGATAAGTTCATCACTTACAAGTTTTAGTCTCGCCGTTGAAGCAATTGACACTGGAGAGACAAGACTTACAGGTAGTCCAATATTCCTCCACTTCGGTAAAACTCTTACAAGACTTCCCTTCTCTATCTCTGGCTTACATATAAAGCTTGGGGCCAACAATACCCCGGCCCCAGCAATTGCAGCTTGAAGCAAGCTACTCATTTGATTACTTTCAATTATAGGGTTTATAGAAACTTTATTTTTTCTTCGCCCTAGTTGAAGTTCCCAAGATTTTGTCATTGATAGGCCGCTTATACTTAAACATCGATGATCTTTAATATCAGTTACTTTTGTAATTGGAGGATTCATTTTAATATACTCATTAGATGCCACAAGAATAAGTTCTAATCTCCCTATTCTTCTCATTTTAAGTTGACTCTCCTTAAGAAATCCAATCCTAACTGCAAGGTCAAAACCATCTTTAACAAGATCAATAATCTCATTAGAGTATTGTAAATCAAAAGTTAAATGAGGGTTTTTCTTACAGATTTCTCCTATTGTAGGCGCAATTAAATAAGTACCTAGATCTTCAGGAGCAGTGATTTTTACATTTCCAGTAGCAATAGAGTCCATGCCATATAGAGATCGTTGTGCATCTTCAAGAATTTGAACAGGACCTAAACACGTCTCATAAAATAATCGGCCAGCTGCTGTCAAAGAATGACTTCTTGTCGTCCTTAAAAGTAACTTGGTTCCAGTGAGTTTTTCAAGCCTTGTAACGGCCTTACTTACTGTAGATTTTTGTATCTTTAAGATATTAGCAGCCTGTGAAAAGCCGCCGTGTTGAACAACTTTTACAAAAATACGAGATAGTTCTAACTCTATTGTTTCCATATGGAAACAATATAATTCAATTAATGCGTATTATCAACAACAATATTTTCGGCGATAATGTCTATACATAAAGAAGGAGATACGAATGAACAAAGATAAAATACTTATAATTGGCGCATCTGGAACTGTTGGATCAGAAGTCGTAAATCTACTTAGAAATAGTGGACATGATGTATTAGAGTCGACAAGTCGTTCTGTTACAAAAGAACATCAAATTCAACTAGATTTAGTAACTGGCGAAGGTGTTAACAAAGCTTTTGATTTGTCAGATAGAGTATTTCTTATCTCTCCTCCAGGATATGCCGATCAATACGCAATTCTTTCACCTCTAATTCAAGAAGCCAAAAGACAGGGGTTAAAAAAAGTTGTCTTAATGACAGCGATGGGGGCCAACGTTGATGAATGTTCTCCATTTAGAAGGGCCGAGCTAGAACTAGAAAACTCAGGGCTACAATATAATATTGTTAGACCAAATTGGTTTTTACAAAACTTTAATACATTCTGGCTTAAAGAAATTAATGAGCAACGAAAGATACTGCTCCCAACAGGCGATGCAAAAGTGAGCTTTATAGATGCTCGAGATATTTCCGAAGTTGTCGCAAAACTAATCGTAGACGATAATAACTGTAACAAAGCATTTGATCTTACAGGAAAAGAAGCATTAGATCATCAACAAGTCGCAAAAGTTATTTCATCAGAAATAAATGAAGATATTATCTACGAAGATATAGATCCTTCTCTATTAAGAGAAAGGCTTTTAAACGCCCATCTACCAAAAGAATATGTGGATTTCTTGCTTACAATCTTAGGTTTCTTAAAAGAAGGTTATAATGAAAGAGTAACTCAAGAAGTTAAAAATATCTTAGGTAGAGAGCCTCGAGATATCAGTGATTATGTGAAAGATTATAAAGAAGTGTGGAATGCCAATTAATCGAAGAAAATTTATAACACTTTTAGGTGGCGCAAGCTTAGCGTCAACTTTAGCTTTAGAATTAAAAGGAAAAGCTATGAAACAACCTGTACTTTTTTTAGGACATGGCTCTCCAATGAATGCCATTGCTGAAAATAACTTTACAAAAAAGCTTAATAAATTAGCTCAAGAGATACCTATACCAAAGGCCATATTGATAATTAGTGCACACTGGGAGACTAAGGGCTCATGGTTAACAGGAATGGAAAAGCCAAAGACGATTCATGACTTTTACGGCTTTCCAAAAAGCCTTTATGAGGTTCAATACCCAGCTCCCGGTAGTCCTGAGCTTGTATCAAAAATCCAAAGGGAAATAAAGACACCCTCAATTCATAATGATCAAAATCAATGGGGACTTGATCACGGAACGTGGTCAGTTCTTCGTCATATATATCCAAATGCCAATATTCCAATTGTTCAATTAAGTATTGATAAAACCAAACCCTTTGAATATCACTATGAACTAGGACAACAAATCTCTTTTCTAAGAGAGCAAGGTGTACTGATCATGGGAAGTGGAAATATCGTACACAATCTCAAGAAGATATCTTGGCAAGAAGATGCTCCAATCCATGGCTGGGCACTTGAGTTCGACCAATGGGTAAAGAAAAGAGCGCAAGAAAGGGACTTTGAGTCACTAGTAAAAAAAGCAACGAATACAAAGGCAGGACAATTAAGTATCCCAACTCCTGAACATTACCTTCCCCTACTCTATGTTCTTGGGGCAGGAGGAAAAGATGGAGATCTAATCTTTGATATTGAAGAAATACAGAATGCTTCTATTGCGATGCGATCATTTCGATTAACTTAAAATGATACTAATGAATATATAAAAGGCTCAACTTATTAGTTAATTTTTTTAAGATTAAATTAAGTTCTTCAATTGAACTTTTTACTCTAAAGAATAGTCACAAGCTTTTAAAGTATTTTAAATGTAGTTCATCAAAACCATACCAGAAAAACTAAATTTTGAGTATCTCAACCAGACTTCACTAGCATATATGAGTATTGATAACATTCTCAATCCACTTCGATTTACTTAGCCTATATTCGACAGGTGTCATGCCATGACACCTACGCTTTAATGCATTAAGTTCTTCTACCAAGTCATCTCTATTATTCAGGAGGTCTCTAAACTTTAAAAAGTTTTCAAACTTGCTACCATTGACGACAACTTGAATAGCAACATCATATCGATATTTATCAGTGACCATCATACATAATTCATCATTTCTTAGAGTATCTTGTTTTTCATAGAATCCAGAATCTTTTAAATTACTTATTTCTTGTTCAAATCTATCTTTATCAACACCAAGAAAAATATCTAAATCACCCTTTGAAACCAATCCCTTTATTGACGAGGCTCCAATATGTTCAAATCGAGTAATATCTATTTTCTCTTTTAAATCTTCTTTGACTCTTAAAAAAATTGAATGAACTTTTTCCTGATATTCTTCAGGCTCTAAAAATAACATTAACTCTTTTTCCATTTTTTGAGAAAAGCTTCTGTTGTTAATACCTTTATAAGGCTTCCTATCTCCAATTTTATAGAACCCTTGTTTTTCCCAAAACTTTATTACAGGATTTGATTCAACATAAGAAAGCTGAATTTTTGTGATTTGAAAGTTATTTAAAATATATTTCTCTATAGCCTTGTAAGAGGCTTCTCCAAGTCCTCTGCCTTGCATATTCTCGCTTAACAACAAAAGTCCAATATAGGCAGTATCTTTCGCAGGATAACCCTTAATAAGATCAACAGCTCCAATAAATTCATCTTTATATTTAATCAAAAAAACATACTTATTTTTATAATCAATATCTGGAGGTAGTGCTTTAATTGCAGACTTTGCACTATCTTCAGGTACTGTACTGATGCCATCAACTTTTAGAGTATAATTAGGGGCCATCTCAAAAACCGTCTGAAGTTCATCAACATACGAGATGTCTATTCTTTTAAGTTCTATCTTCATTTAACTATTCTCTGATCTTGCATCACCCACAATACTTATAACAGCTTAATAATAATTTAGAGATAATGTTATGGATATAAAAATCCTAAATAAAGAATTGAACCGTTAAAGGTTTAGTTCCGTTATCTCACTATTGAGAAATATTCTCATTTGGCGAAAATCTATATACAATCAACAAAGGGAGAATTATGCGAACTGACTTAAATGAACTAAGAAGTTTTTTAGAAAAAGAGTTTCAAAAGAAAAAAACTTTTAACTCCTCTTATTCAAAGAATGCGTTTTCTAGAGACTTAAATATTCCAGCAACAACTCTTAATAGTTTCTTAAAGGGTGAAAGAGAGCTAAGCTTTAAAAACCTTAATTCAATATTTAAATACTTAAACTCTGAAATACATTGCTCCTTCTGCGATAAAAGGCTCTTCACACTTAATGGTGTTTTCTCCGCGTTAAAGACATAAAGAACAGGCATGAAATTTCAATCGTTTATAATTGAACTGCGA
>NZAF01000125.1 GCA_002686115.1 Halobacteriovorax sp.
AAGCTTTCCTAAAAGAACTTACTGCAGATAAATTTGCAAACGACCTCTTTAGAAAAGACTATGCAGAACTTATCAGCAAAGTAGGATTTGACCCTAAAGAAGTATCTATTGAAGTCTTAGAAGGTGCAGCTCTTAGAAATGCATTTGAAAAGATAGCTGTAGCTGAGAAGTGTAAAGCAGATAAGAGCACTTGTCCTTCAATACTTAAGAACACTCTTCAAGGTGTTAAAAGAAGTAGACATAATGCTATGATTGAAGAGTACACAAAGAATGAGTTAAACAGCTGGGGTGTTGCAACTATTGCAAACAATAGAGTTAACCTTGCAGAGCTTGTTTTCTCATCGGTACTTGCAAATATTGATCTTGGAGAAAAGACTGGAAATCCAGCATTTAATGCATACGCTCCAACAAGATCAGCATCTTCAAGTCACGATAGAATTAAAGGGAATGTTTCTGAACTTTCAAACATCTTCTTTATGCTAAACCCACAAGAGAATAGATAGTATTATCTAATAACTTAAGACTTAAAGGCCCAGTGAAAACTGGGCCTTTTTTTACTCAAGACAAAAAGGATTTAAACGCTCACGTTTTATAAAAGAATGAGACTTTTGATCGTACTCCCTTGAGTAATTCCAATCAAAGCAATAAAGTGCATTAGGTAATAACTTAGAAGCCTGTACACGCCCATAAGGCACCTCAGAAGCCTTAAAAAGACAGCTCTTGTACTTCATTGAAATATTTTGAGAAGTCATCCCATTATCAAACGCTGTTCCAGGGGAATGTCTAAGAAATAAGAAGGAATTTTTAGGCTCTTTATCACCAAAGTAGAAAGAATCATTTGAAAACTCTCCTTGATCATTCCAGAGGTAGAAATAATGTCTTCCAAGATCACTACTTTTAAAACTAGGGTCTAAATCCTCGCTATCAATAGAGAGTGATTGATACTTATAGGGAATGATGTCCCCAAAGTTACCCCGTACGCGTGAAATCCATTTAGAGCGCCCGTCTGATTCATAATGACAGCCTTTAAGAAACTTAACGATGACATAATCACTCAGCTCACTTATTTCTTGTGTCTTAAAACCTACAAAGACAGTCTTTCCATAATTCTTATCTCTAGAATTTAAGTGAACAATATAATCATAAGACATAAAGCGGAACTCTATTCCATCAACCATGACGTTATCGTTCTTAAAATTGTTGTATTCAACTGAGCTTGCTGTAACTGTTGATGAAAAAAGAATAAGTGAGAAAGATAAAGTCAGATTTTTAAAACAAAAAAGCCCGCGTAGTGCGGGCTTTTTAAGAGTAATATAATTTTTTAAATTATGCTTTATCAAATTTAATAACCTCAACAGGACAAGCTTCAGCAGCTTCTAGGATTCTTAACCCATCATTAAGTGGCGCCTCAGGTCTGATAATACAAGTATCTTCTAAGACCTCAAAGACCTCTGGATAGATATCTTCACATGCATTACAAACAATACATCCATCCTCAATCCAAACCTTAGCAACAGCAAAGTTCTCTTGCTGCTCTTCCTTAGCTCCTCCACCACCAGCGCCAGCAAAAGCAGCAGCGAAAGCTGGGTTTGTAGGTAGAGCGATTTGAACAACCTCACCTTCAGGAAGTGCATCTGCAATAAATGAACGTGATTCGGTTACATAGATAGGCTTTTCTTTAACATACTTATAAGTGTTATTAAAATCTTCAGCTGTTTCACTAGCTTGATTAAACATTTCTAAAAACTTTCTCATCTTATAATGAAATTGATGAGTGATACCGTCCTTACTAGAGATAAGCTCAAATTGAATTGAAGCATCATCAAGATTAGTTGTCTCAAGTACATCTCTAATAGCAGGTCCAAAATCTAGATCGACTGCAAAGTCACTAGTTTGAGCGTCATATTCTTTTTCAATCTCAACATGCGTTGGCTTACCAAATGGATTGAAAAAACGAAGCTTAACCTTATCAAATTTAGCAGGCTCTCTAGCAGCATTCCACTTATGGCCAAAAGCTAATCCTCTATCACCAAGAGTACTTCTTAAAACAGTAAACTTAGGTCTAGCAAAAAGAAAATGAAAGGCTCCAGATAAAAGACTTAGGACACCTAAATTAATAACTAAAAAAGCGACGATACCAGCAGCGATCGACATAGCGATGAGTGTTGTGCTCACGGTTTCTCCTTAAAAAACATTTGTACCTAATAATAACATAATCTTAGATTACTAGTCTACGATAAGAATCAGACATTTTTTCGAAAAATTTAGACGACTTTATTGGTCTGCATCAATAAGTGATGTCATTGCAGGGGGTTGAAAGTTAACAAGTGAGCTCAATAGGCCTTCTTTAACTGAGCCAAGCCCGTAAATATAGTTTTTTTCGACAATCCAATACATACCATCCATAAGTTTTGTACGGATTCTTTGACCTTGATTGTAGCGACTATTATCAACCTTACCTAAATCAATTTTCTCAATATCTAAAAGGCTTTGGACACCAAGTGCTTTTTCTAAGAGGACAGGAGCATTTTCAACCGATATATCACCACTTGAAAGAGTGTTCTCAACAGTCATATGTCCTACTTTTGATCTTCTTAAAGACTTTAAAACACCTATGGTATGAAGTTTCCCTGCAATATCCTCCATCAAAACCCTAATATAAGTCCCATGAGACACGACAACTCGAAAAGTCAGTTCAAATTTATCAAATTTTAATAATTCAATATCATGGATATGTCTTAAGACTTTATCTTTCTTGATTTCAACTCCCGCTCTTGCCCATTCATACAACTTTTTACCTTCATGTTTTGCTGCTGAATATGAATGCGGAGCTTGTTCATAAGGACCAATAAAGGACTCAAGTGCCTTAATTACATCTTCTTTTGTAATTGTCTCACTTATTTCAGAATGAATTAGGTCTTCTTCGTTACAGGTAAGATCCCCTGTCGGAGATCTAACTCCTAAAATTCCAGTAGCAATATATTCTTTACTGTAATCATCAATGTATTGATTAAGCCTAGTGGATCCACCTATACCAATCATTAACAAACCAGTTGCAAATGGGTCTAGTGTTCCAAAATGTCCAATTTTTCCAAGTCTTTTTTTTCCAAAGATCTTTTTAAATTTCCTGATGACATCAAAAGAAGTTTCCCCTTCTTTTTTATCGATGAGAAATATAAAAGGGCCAAATGTTGGCCCTTTTTTATAATCTTTTAATTCTTGTTCGTTCATGAGTACTAAAAGCCTTTACCTTTACTTTTCTCTTCTTGAAGAATTTTATCAATCGCCGATTCATCTTCAAATTGCGAATCATATTCAAGTTCAATACTTGGTGTATGTCTCACATTAAGAGTCTTGGCGAGGTGTGAGCGAATCTTACCAGCGCACTTTGTAATCTCAGATTTAATATCACCACGTTTAGCAGGATCAAATGTGTCCCAATATAGTGTGGCCATAGAAAAATCATCATTTAACTTTACTTTTGTAATACTAACAAATGTTAGGTGAGGATTATTTAAACCCTTTCTAATAAAAGAATTAGCTTCATTTTGAATATCAGTTTCAAATTGCTTTTTCTTAAAACTCATTAGATGCACCCATGACATCATCTAGTGTTCTTTTCTTTTCAATCATCTTATATGCTTCAAAGAGATCTCCAACTTTAACATCGTTATAGTTTTCAAGACCAACACCACACTCGTAGCCACTCTTAACTTCTTTAACATCATCTTTAAATCTCTTTAAAGAAGACATTTTTCCGTCAAAAATAATCTTTCCATCTCTAAGTAGTCTAACATTACACCCTACTTCAATAGATCCGTCGATAACATAAGAACCAGCAATAAGACCAATCTTAGGAACTGAGAATGTATCTCTAACTTCTGCTCTACCAATGAATTCTTCAACAACGTCAGGATCAAGAAGACCTTCAATAGCAAGTTTTACATCATTGATAAGCTCATAAATAATTGAATATGTCTTAACATCTAAGCCTTTCTCTTCTGCTAGTCTACGGGCAGTTGTAGAAGGTCTCATATTAAAACCAACTAAGAAAGCACTAGCAGAGTCAGCTAGAATAACGTCACTATCAGAGATTGGTCCAACACCACCACCGATAACTTTTACTGTAACTTCTTCATTAGAAAGTGTTTCAAGAGATGACTTAATTGCTTCGTAAGAACCTTGAACATCTGATCTAACAATTAAGTTCAGATCTTTCTTTTTACCTTCCTCAACTGGGGCTGCAGCAAAGAAATCCTCAAGAGAGACTTTCTTCTGAGTAGTAATAGTTGATTGAAGAGACTTTCTTTCATCTAATCTATTTTGAGCAATTTTCTTTGCTTCTCTTTCGTTTTTAACAACATTTAAAATATCACCTGGGTTAGGAGCTTCATCTAAACCTAGGATCTGAACAGGAGTTGAAGGTCCTGCTTGCTTAATATCTTTTCCAAGAGTGTTTGAAAGATTTCTAGCTCGTCCGTGAGTTTCACCAACAACGATACTATCACCTTTTTTAAGTGTTCCACTTTGAATAAGTATAGTTGCAAGTGGTCCACGACCTGGCTCTACCCTTGATTCAATAACAACACCTTCGGCCTGACCTTTGTTCTGCGCTCTTAGCTCTAAGATTTCAGCTTGTAGGGCAATCGCTTCAAGAAGTTCGTCTACCCCTTCACCTTTTAAGGCAGAAACATTACAAAATTGAGTATCACCACCCCAATCTTCAGGAGTGATTCCATTCTCTGTAAGCTCTTGCTTAACTCTATCTGGGTTAGCACCTTCTTTATCCATCTTATTAACAGCAACGATAACTGGCTTTCCTGCATTTTGGATAAATTTAATAGATTCTTTAGTTTGTGGCATAACACCATCATCAGCTGCAACGATAAGAACAACAATATCCGTTACGTCTGCCCCTCTCTGTCTCATGGCACCAAAAGCTGCGTGTCCAGGAGTATCAAGGAAAGTTAGTGTTGAATCATTAACCTTAACAGAATAGGCACCAATATGCTGAGTGATACCACCAGCTTCACCATCTGCTACTTTTGCATTTCTAATATAATCAAGAAGAGTCGTTTTACCATGATCAACGTGACCCATGATTGTGATAATTGGGTTACGTGAAGGTAATTTTTCTAATTCTTTTTCATCAAGATCAGTTTTTCCAATCACTTCATCTTCATTAAATGAAATATCTTCAACACGATAGTCATAGAGATCAGCAATCTTTGAAGCTAATGTCATACCTACGTAGTCACCGTTTTTAATTAATAAATTTAAATCAAGACACTTATCAATAAGCTCCTTAAGTTTAATTTTTAATTTCTTAGCTAACTCTTCAACATATGCACCACCATGAAGTTTTACAACTCTTTTTGAGTCCTTTACTTCTGTGATTTCTGTTCTTTTACTTGGACCAGTATATGCTCTTTTCTTTTTAACCTGAGTATACATTGGTCTACCAGAACCACTAATTGCGGCATATGACTTAAGTTCATTTTCTGCTCTTTGCTCATTAAGTGTTTGCGACTTACTGATATTGGCCTTCTTAGCAGAAATCATGGAAGCTAGTCCACCAATTCTCTTTTTAGAATCTTTCTTATTCTTATCATCATCAACATCAACAACAGCATCATTGATGTCTTTTTCATGAGGTTTTTGTGGTCTAGAAGATTTCGGTTCTTCTTTCTTAGGCTCTGCCTTAGCAACAACTCTTAATCCAAATCTCTTTGTATTTAAAAGCTCTTCAGGAGATTGCCCTTCAGCTTCTTTTGTATCAGTAGATTCTTCACTCGAGTCTGTTTTTTCCTCTTCTTTAGCTTCTGCCTTAGGAGCTGGAGAAACGACCTGAAGTCCCTTTGGTGCATCATCTATCTTCTCAACGAATTTTTCTGTTGTCTTCTCTTCGCTTTGTGATTCACTAGGAGCATCAGCTTTAACTTCAGCTTCTTTTGCCTCATCACCAGTTTTTCTTCTGACAACAGACTTTCTTCTAGTAACTGTTTTCTTCTCCTCACTAGGCGCTTCTTCCGCTTTATCTTCAGTACTAGCTGCAGCTTTTTTAACAACTTTTTTCTTTGTTACTTTTTTCTTAGTAACCTTCTTCTTTCTAGTAACCTTCTTCTTGGCTTTTTTAGCAGCACCATCATCACTAGTTTTAGGAGCAACAAGGCCCATCGCCTTTTCTAATTCCTCATCAGTTAGTGAAGACATGTGGTTTCTAACATTAAACCCATGACTTTTTAGTTCTTCAACTAAATCTAAGGCTCCCTTACCGAGTTCATTTGCGATTTCAAAAATCTTTTTTGGCATTCTTTCTCCGTATTATCTAAGATTATGCTCTGTCATTACCATTAGGTTATAAAATAAAACTAAACCTTAATTTATTATTTAATTTTGAAAGCTGCGAGTTCTTCTCTAAGTCTCTTTTCAGCTTCGCTAAATTTAGCGTCTTCACCATCTTCAGATGATGCGCCATCTTTTTCAATGATACCTTTGTACTGAGGTACTGCAGAAGCAGAAACAAGCTCTTCTTCACCTTCTGGTTGAAGTTCAACTCCACCTTCTTCAATTTTTGCAGTTAATTCCTCTTTAGCTGTTGCAATATCAGAAGCCTGAAGTCCAATCAAGCTTGCTACTTCTTCATCATCAGTAGCTAAGAAGTCTCCAATGGCCATAACACCATTTTGAACAAGAACTTGAGCAGTTGCTTCATTAAGAGCAGGAATTTGTAGTAAGTTTTCAACAGAAAGCTTAACTTTTTCCTGAAGCTTAACTTTAGAAATAATATTGATTTTATATCCTGTTAGCATAGCTGCAAGTCTTACGTTTTGACCACGACGTCCAATAGCAAGTGATAATTGATCTTCCTCAACAACCACATCCATCGATCTTTCTTCATGATCAACACCGATATTTTCAATTTCAGAAGGTGCTAAAGCAGCAGTTGTAAATGTAATGAGATCATCATTCCATTTAACAATATCAATCTTTTCGCCTCTTAATTCATTAACAACATTTTGAACACGTGATCCTTTCATACCAACACAGGCACCAACTGGATCAATATCTTTGTCTACTGATTGAACAGCAATTTTAGCTCTTTGACCTGGCTCTCTTGCAGCAGACTTGATTTCAATTGTTCCATCTTGAATCTCAGGAACCTCAAGTTCAAATAATTTAACAAGAAACATTGGAGAAGTTCTAGAAAGTCTAATTTCTGGACCTCTATTAGTCATCACAACTTCACTTAAATAAGCCTGAATTCTATCACCTGTATTAAATGACTCTCCAGGGATAATTTCTCTTCTAGAAAGAACAGCATCAGCTTTACCAAGATCAACGATAATATTACCTCTTTCATATCTTCTAGCGATACCTGTGATAAGGTCACCTTCTCTGTGCTTAAACTCAGAGAAGAGAATTTCTCTTTCAGCATCTCTTACTTTTTGCATGATGATTTGTTTTACTGTTTGAATATCAACTCTTGTAAATTTAGGGTCTTCAATTTTAAACCCTAGCTGATCACCAACCTCAACATCTGGATCTTCTTTTCTTGCTTCCTCAAGAGGAATTTCAACAACATTATCTCTAACGTCTTCAACAACATTTTTAAATTGAAAAATCTCTATATCATCATATTCTGCATTATACTTTGTTTCATATTCACCCTGGATTCCAAACTTCTTTCTTGTTGTTACAAGAAATGCCTGTTCAATCGCATGCGTAATGATACCTTTATCGATACCTTTTTCTTTACTTAAAACATCAATTACTTTTCCTAATTCAGAAAAATTCATATTCACCTTCCTATTATATCTCGGGCTCTAAATTGGCTTTTTTTATATCTTTATAATTTATTTTTAATTCAAAGTTTTCATCTAAAGATAGTGTGACACCATCATCATGAACTTCCTTTAAATCACATACAAAGTTCTTTGTTTTCTTAATTTTCTTATCAAAGTCTTTGCAAGCTTCTTCTCCAACAATCTTTGAAAACTCTTTTGATAGATGAATGGAGACTCTCTCGTTTAAAGCTTTATTAAAATGTTCAATTGTCTTTAACGGACGAAACATTCCAGGAGAAGATACTTCTAAAGTAATATCTTCAGGTATCCATTCAGATTCTTCAAAGTATGGAGTAAAGGCATGATCAACTTTAATACAATCTTCTATAACAGCGGTGCCAGTAGACTCATCAAGAATAAAAACTCTCATAGTTTTACTACCAGTAATATAGTCCATTTCATAAAGCGTATAACCAGCATCACCAACAACCGTTAGCGCCATCTCGTAAAGCTTTTGTTCTATACCTGTTCTCGTTCTTTCGATTTCCAAACCCCGTCCCTCAATCGATTATAAAAAAAAGGGTAGATCAAAGATCTACCCGATATATTGCAAAATTAGATGCATAAACCGAATGAATAACCAAAATTAAATGATTATAAGAGCTTATTATCGAGATTTAATTCACTCTGTCAACATGCTTTTTTTTATTGAGTCGTTGAAGAGTAGAATCATACCATGTGCGTCATTTTGATCTGTGTAAAACTTTTTCTGATACCTAACCTTATCAAAGCCAAATTTCTCATAGAACTTAATGGCCCTATGATTAAGTGCACTAACATCTAGATATATAGAATTAAGACCATAGTTTTTATCAATATAATGCAAGCTCTTTTTGAATAAGGATGACGCAATACCCTTACCGCAAAGAGATCTTTCAACACATATCTTTAAAAGTTCTGAATTCCCATCAATAACATCTACTGAAAAAAGTGAAAATCCATTTAACTCTTGCCCCTCTAAGGTGCAGAGCACAAAGTGTCTTCTCCCATTAAAGAAGTTAGTCCAACTCTCTCTCGTCCATGGATATGGAAACTGACTCTTGTCAAAGTCGAGAATCTTAGAAAGCAATTCATCACTCAATTTTTTTCGATGATCATAAATATTGTATTTATTATTGCCCAGCAAAATAAAATCTCACGGGGTCGTTGTTTAAAACTGACTCTTTAAACTTTTTAATGGAACTTCTTTGATTCGTTGAAGTCTGATCTGCTGATATGATTGAGTTTTTAATATAATTTCTAGCAGCGATGATATAAGGCAGATATTGATCATAAACTTGTCTATGGCCACAAGACTTCTTCTGATTAAGACTAGGCTTATCTGAAGCTTTTACATATCTTATAAGACCTATAAGCGCAGAAGCAGCTCTTACAGAGTTCTTATCATCAATTGAAAGTTTAGAATGTGAAAAGCTCCCATCTTCATTAAGTTTAAAGTTAATCTCACTCAATACTTTTAAATCATTTTCTAAGTAAATATCTAGTAATGAAAGGTTATATCTCTCACAACGTAGATACTGATAGGACTCAGCTAAAACATTTACCTCTTTATTAAGAAAAGTTTTTCCACCAAGACTAAAAAGGGCCCTTTTAGAAAGGGCCCATGTATTAATATTTAAATTTATTAAAAAACTAAACAGGAGAACTGATGTCAACGTTAGCGACTGCTTTTCCAGGTGAAAGCTTTGTCTCCATTTGAAATCTAATCTTAACATCTGGATTAAACGTATAACCATCTTTTCCACGAATAATATATTTTCTCTTTGTTTCACTATTTTCTTTTGGTTCAATAAGTTTTCTTAAACGTGAGATACTTGTGTAAATAAGCTTGTCATGAATCAGTGGATTGTATTCATCTTTCCATATTGATTTTGCAAGTCTATCCTTATCATAGTACTCACCTCTATTATTGGCCAAAAGAAAAAGGATTTCAAGAAGAACAAAACGGTGCTTAAAGTCGATTACACCAATTGTTTTCTCTTTAACCTTTCTATTCACTCTATCAAGATAAATATCTACACTTGAATCGTTAACTTCATGAATTTCAGACTTAATGAGATTAGAAAGTCTTTTAAACTTGTCTTTTTCTACTGCCTGATCAGCAAGATTAAAATAGATTAAACTTTTTTCAAAGTCGCCAGAAATTTTATAAACCTGACCTTTACCAAGAAGAATATAACCATAAAGGTTCCAGCACTTTTTCTTTTGTAGAGTTTCATTAGCTAGAGCAAAGTGCTTAAGTGAATTAACATGATCTCCAAGCTCTAAATAGATCTTTCCATATGTCATATGCATAGATCCACCAAGATATTCTTTATCAATAATCTTTAAGAGATTATCTAGTTGCTTAATATATTCTAAAGCATCAGCAACAACTCTCTTATTAAGAGCATTATTAGCAAGAGCTAGTAAACATTTAGCAAGCGTATCAGGATCGTTCTCTTCTTTAGATCTTTTATAAGACATATCATAATCAATATAAGCAGCATCAAACTCGCCCTTATAACTTTTAACAAGACCTGAATAATAGAAGAACTCAGCGTTTAAGCTACCAAGGTGACTTGCTAGATCGTCAACGATAGATTCAGACATTGAGATGTACTTATTTGCTTTTTCTGTTTCAAGCTTTTCTGCCGAGATCCTAATTAGAAATCCTAGAATCTTTAATACTGAAAAATTGTCTTTTGGTAATTCCGCACACTCTAAAGACTTAATAAAGTTTACTTCTGCTTGATCGAGGTCAGCTTTATCATAATGTATCTTACCTAATTGATAGTAAGCTTTTCCAACTTGTAATTTTGTCAAACTTTCAGATGATGGGATTAGTCCTTCGCTGTCTCCAACAAAAGCTAAAACTTGTCTTTTTTCACTTAGACCCGATTCCCCTAAATCAAATGATCCAGTTTCCATTAAATTCTCCTCGCCATATTCTCTGTAAATGTGAGAACAGAGATAATTCTTACCAGATTGTTAGCACCTAGGTTTTGAAACGTCAAAAGAACTCTTATTGGTTAGAAAATTTTCATAGTCCCAAAATGACACTTGATTTTTATAAATTTCAAATACTTAACTATTTTTTTAATTGAGACTTGATATTTTCAAGGCTGGTGACTCGATTTTTGATGAGATAATCGACAAACTGCTGCAGCGCATCCTTAAGATAAGGCTCAAATTCTGAATCACTACTATTAGTTTCATTAAAAATCTGTTGATAGAGTCTATGTGTCTCTTTAGACACAGAAAGTGTAATAGTCTTTTCACTTAAGCGATCTTCAATGGCCTCTCTCACAAGGCCACTTAAATTAATTCCCATTTCGTGAACCTTAGCATGATAGGACTCAGGAATAAGAATATTCACTCTTTTATTAGGAGATTTTTCATTATCAACTTTTGTCATAGATTTATTGTATGTGAGACTCACCCTAAATATCAAATGAAAAGCCTAAATAGATAGACTAACCCTTTAAAAATTTGATATTTTTACTAGCTCATAAGTTATTTATTTTGTTCAAAAGAGGAAGTTAGAAAATGGCGAAATATGATATTGAAACTATCAGACATTCATCAGCACACCTGATGGCCCAAGCGATATCAAGAGTATTTCCAAATGAGAAAGTTCAATTTGGTGTCGGACCTGTTATCGAAAATGGTTTTTACTATGATGTAGACATGGAAACAAAACTCACCGATGAGC
>NZAF01000126.1 GCA_002686115.1 Halobacteriovorax sp.
CGGGACAGAGGCTCCTAGTGTTCGTTCAACTGATATGCCACATAAGAAAGATCCTTTAAATCTTACGGCCAATATCGATACTCAAGGTATCGTTTTGACTACGGGGCTTAATGATAAAGTGTATAGAAAAATTGCAATGACTGAAGTTGATGACAAAAAACAATATGATGTTGAAAAATTTAAAAAAACACTGTCTGAAATAAAAAGTAAGCACGTGAAAGAGACGTCAATTGTTTTTAATCCTAATAAAAAAGTTAAGTTTGAAGATATTGTTGCCCTGATGGATGCAGCTCGAGGAGATGAGTCGATAGGGAAGAAGTTGTTTTCAGAAGTTGCTTTTACACCGGTGGTGGAATAATGAAATTACGTTCACGTAGACGTTCAAAAGAAGCTCTCGACTTAGATATCACTTCACTTCTTGATATCTTAGTTATTCTATTAGTATTTTTACTAAATAGTTATAGTGCATCTGAGTTTAAATTTGAACCTGTGTCAAATATTGAGCTTGCGCCTTCTTCTTCACAAAAGATGGGGCTCTTAGTTCCAACGATTCAAGTAAATAAGGATAAAGATGTTTATCTAGATAACAAAAAAGTAGGAACTCTAAAAAGAGGGATTGCTTCAGTTAGCAAGTTAGAATCGAAACTGACCGAGATAAAAAAGCAGAATGAGGAAAGCTTGAGTCAGATTACAGATAAAGCAATGCTTGCAGATAGAAAAAAGAAATTAGAGATGGTTAACATCGTGATGGACAAGAGTCTCTCTTATGGTGATTTAGACCGTATTATGACAATGGCAGGAAATAGTGGTCATACAAAATTTAAATTTATTGTCCAGACAGCTTATTAAATTATGAAAAATAACTTATTGATAATCCTATTTATTTTTACTCTAGGCTTGAATGTTCAAGCAGAGAAAAAGCCGCGTAAAAAGTGGAAGGATGTACATAAGTTACTGCTAGAAGAAAAGAAAACAATTAGAAGACTTGGTGCTAGAGGAATTATCTATAAGCATAGAATTTTTGAAATTGATAATGAACTGATGAAAATTATCAAAGACAAAGAGCATAAGAGATTTTTTGCATTAGCAAAGCAGGGAAAGCTTAAGGGATCAAAAGAGAGTTATTATCAAAACTCAAAGAAGTTATACCAAAATAATAAAAGACTTGGTCTTGAGCTTATTAAACGTTATCCAAATTATGAGAGAATCGCAGAGATTTATTTTTCGCTTGCTTTAAATGAGCGTGATTATAATCAGTCAAAAGACTCTGAGTATTTTTTACAATCAGCTAGAAGAACAAATAAGAATAGAAATGAAAGACTAAAGTATAAGATATATGTTGAATTATCTGAATACTACTATAATAAAAAAGAATATACTTTAGCGGCAAAGTACTATAAAGACGTCATTAAAAATAAAGATGATAAATGGCATACAAAACATTTATATAATTATGCATGGTGTATCTTTAAGCAAAAAGAATATGCAAGATCTATCGAATTATTAAACTTGGCACTTGATCTCGGAAAAAAACCTGAATATTTAGAAGTTACTGAGCAAATTTATGAAGCTGCAGTTTCTTTCTATGTATTTTCAAAAAATATTCTTCCAGGTATTAACTTCTTTAAGAAGAATAAAGGAAATGAATATTACTGGCTTCATAAATTTTCTAAAAAGGCAGCAGAGAAGGGGTTTTATCAAGAAAGTTTAAAAGTGATGGCCGAAGCTTTAAAGTTTGCCAATGATGAACAGAAGAATGAGCTCTTTTTAAGTAAGGTTATCATTGCAAGAAATAATAAAGATATGAAGCAATATGATGCGACGATAAAAGAATTAGAGCAAAGAAGTGCATCATTAAAGAAAGAAGAAAGAGAGCAGTTAGTTGCAGAAGTTTTAAACTTTGCAGGCCTTATGCAAAGAAAACTCAGACAATCTCATAATAAAGTGACTGGTAAATTTAGTGAGCCTATTTTAAATAAAACCTTAGGATATTTTGAAACTCTTATCAAAGTAGATCAAGCTAAAAAAGATGAATACCGTTATTTTCAAGGTGAAACCCTTTTTGGAGTTAACGAGTTTGCAAGGGCCAGTAAGTATTATCTTAGTGGTTTAAAGACTAATCTTAAGAAAAAGTCGGACAAGAAGGATAAAGAACTACAAGAGAAACTGTTCAATTCTATGTTCTCTCTTTTGACATCACCAGATATTCCTAAGAAGCAAAGAGATAAGTATGCATTCTATACTTACGGTCAGTATTTGACAGTACATCCTAATGACAATAAATCGATGAAGGTCTATAGAGCTCTTTTTGACCTAAGTGTAGAGTATAAGAAGTTTAATTATGGTTTTAATACTTTAACTTCATTTGTTAAAAATCATAGAAGTCTAATCTCTGAGCATAAGAAAATGTTCTTCTATCTTTTTGATCAAGGTATTCAAAGTAAAAAACCTGATTTCTTAGCAGGGCTTGTTACAAAAATGGATGGACTAAAACTTGGTATTAGTAAGTTTGAGAAAGAAACTGCCATTCAAAATTTAGGATCACTTGTGTTTCATGAGATTGAAAGTAAAGAGAATAAGGCCAAGACAAATGAACTTATCGCAGATTATTCAAAGCTTTATAATAATAAACTTTATCCTGCGACAATTAGGGCCAATAGTTCATTAAAGCTAGCACACTTCTTAGCTGATAACTTTAGAACTGAAGAAAGTTATGATTGGGTTGAAAAGTCTATTAATCTTTATAGTGATAAAGAGAAGAAAAGTAGAATGGAAGTTTATAATAACTTCTCATATCTCTTTGTAGAGCTTCAAGATTTTGAAAGTTCAATGAAGATGATTAATTTGTATACCTCAAAGTTTTGCTCTGAGCCTAATAATAAACTAAATGAGCTTGTGATTTTAAAAATGAATGTTTCTCAAGTTTTAGGGAATGAGCTAGGTTTCTATAAGAATCTTAGAAAGCTTTATAGTTGTGGTCTTAAAGTTGAAAAAGCTCATGAGATGAAAAAAGTTATTGTCTCATCTTTGATGGATACAATGAAAATTGAAAAACTATATGACCTAGTGAGTGAGAATAATGATGCTATCGACAATAACGTAGTAAATTACTTTTATCAAAACTATTGGAGAGATATCGCAAAATCGACAAGTTACAAGGCTCTTCAAAAGATGTCTAAAGTTAATTCTCTAGCATTTAAGAAAATTGGTCAAATTGTCGAATATAAGAAGATGTTAAGCAAATTGGAAAAAGCTAAATTTACAAATTTATCAGAAGTTATCACGAAAGATAATTTTGAATCCAAACTAGCAGAATATATCGGAAAAAGTATTGAAAGTAGTGCTTTACTTATTAATGATGTAACTTCAAAGATTGTAAACTTTCATGATGTAGCTAAAGTTAATTTATTAAAGTCCCTACACTTAAAATTAAACGAAAATATTGCGATATTCGATGCCTTTAAAATTGAAGAACTTGATAGTGAGACGATGAAAATTGTTAAAGGTGAAGTTGATGCTGTTGCAAAGGATCTTAGAGTACAGTCAGAATCTATTGCGCAGAAAGTTGGTTCTATCAAATCAACTAGTGTTGAAGCAGTATCAAAAGTAGATAATTTAAAACTATATAAAGCAGACATGAATCAAGGAGTATCAATATGAAATATATGATGACCTTGATGCTAGTTCTTATTGTTTCTTGTTCTAGTACAATAAAGCCAAAAGAAGTAAAACTTGGTGTTACGGACGCTATCACAAAGTCATCAAGTGATTTCTTTTCTCCTGGAGAATTACTTTATTTAGGTAATGAATTAAGTGTTCTATGTAAACAGGGCGATGAAAAAAAAGCGAAAGCCTTAATTCATAAAGGACATAAGAAAAATAGAACAAAGGCAATGTATTGGAATAAAGTTGCTAGTTGTTACATGGATCTTAAAGAAAATGAGAAGGCCATGTATTACTATAATTTCGCACTTATGCTATCAAAAAATGAGAAAGAAAAAGATGCGATAAATAATAATAAAGCTCTTCTTTACATCAGAATGGGAAATGTAGAGAAAGGATATTTGATTTTAAATGAACTCAAGAGAAGTAGTGAAGTATTGGTGCACGTAAACAGAGCGCTACTCTCTAAGGAAATTGGCCACGATAAAGTTTCAAAGTCTGCTTTTGAAGCAGCTAAAAGATTCGCTCCTAAAGATAGGAATATCGAGTCTCTAAGTGAAACGTTACAAAGAGATGTGGCCTCGGTTAAAGATTAGGTGCATGATGAAATCCAAGAAAATGATAAAGGGATTTCAATTAAAGTCTTTTGATGTTTCATTTGATGATATCATCATAGACAAGAACAAGATTCTTATCGGCCATGATGAGTCGTGTGATCTTATGATTGATGATAACTCTATATCATCATATCACGCGATGATTGTGAATTTAGATGATGGGGTATTACTCGTTGATCTAGAGAGTACAAATGGTACATACATAAACGGTGAAAAAATCCAAAGAACCTTCGTGTCTGAAGGTGATCATATTAAATTAGGAAATATAGATTATCGTCTAGATGAGGCGATGGTTGAAAAAATCGTTAATCTTGATGAAAGAGTCGTCGCGGTAAACAATACTCAGGATGTACAGCCTGTTGTTGTTCCTGAAAAAACGGGACTCGTTCTTATAGATGATGAGTACTGCGATATCGTTTTTGATGAGGTCGAAGTTTCTCCTCTTTCAGATGAGAACCATTTTAATGTAGACTTCAGTGACTATGTTGATCCATTTGAAGCTCAAGAAGATGTAACGAGTGTTAAAGATCAAAAAGAAAAACTTGCTATTGAGATTTCTACTTTGAATTGCGGAACAATAATTGACTTTGATATTGAAAAGGTATCATCAACGAGAAAGCTAAATAAGCTTTTAAGTCATCATATGAAATCTGTCTTTGGAGATGATGTTAAGGCATCTTTATCAAACGCAGGTGGAAAGTTTTTAGTAAGCTTACCTAATGATTTAAATAAGAGAAATATTAGTAAAGATGAAGATTTAAATAGTGATACGATTGCACTAGCAGTTGATGAGACTATCTCAGTATTTAATGGTGCAAATGAAGTAACATTAAAGCTTGTAAACCTAACTGAAAAAGTTGTGGCAGATAAGTTTTTTACTGTAGAGAAAGACCTTTATAAAGAAGGTGGTAAAGTTCTTGGTGCTGTTTTAAGTATTGCTTTATTGCTATTACTCGTCGATACAAATTTACCAAAGCCTGAAAAGAAAAAAGAATTTGTTATTTATAAAAAGGCGATACCTGCTAAAGAAGTAACACAAAAATCAAGCGAAGATGTTGCTAAGAAAGATGTTGATAATGGTAGCGCTCAAAAAGATGATAAGGTCATTAAGAAGGCTGTCGCTAAGAATGATCCTGAGCCAGTAAAGAAAAAAATTAAACCTAAGAAAGTTAAGAAAGTTGCAAAGGTTAAACCTAAAAAGGTTGTTAAGCCTAAGAAGGTTGTTAAAAAAGTGCGAAAGGTTGTTAAGAGTAAGCCTAAACCTAAGTTTAAGCTAAAGCTTAGAAAGTCATTAAAAGGGATGCTTGCAAAAACAGATGTTTCTAAAATTACATCAAAAGTTTCAGCAACCACAGCAACTGCTAGCGAAAGTACACAGGTGGGTAAACTAGCTTCTAGTAGTGGACTTAAGACGATGTCTAATTTAGGCTCAGGAACAAACTTGGCTGGAAATTATGATAAGTCAAAAGGAATTAGAGGATTGGCTTCTAAAAGAGGTGTTGAAATGGCCAATACGTCAAGAAAGACAGTCGTTCTTGGTTCAATGGATCCGGAGTTGTTAAGAAAGATTTTAAGAGAATACCTTCCTCAATTCAGACACTGCTATCAAGGAGAACTTGATAAGAAAGATTCATCTCAAGGAACAGTTGATCTAAGCTTTAGAATTAATGGAGCCGGTCGTGTTAGCACTGTGAAAGTAGGTGGGAGTAATTTTTCTAAGGGTACTGTTAATTGTATAGGGTCTGTATTAAAGCTGATTCAGTTTCCAAAGCCTAAGGGGGGAGGTGTTGTTGATGTTAAGCAACCACTTAACTTTTCATCATCTAAGAATCGTATCTAAATCTATCCAAGCATTGTTTTGAGAGAAGAGAAAGCAGTTTTGAAGTTTGCAACCTGAAACTCATTATCTAATGTCTTGATGATATTATTTCTTTTGTTCATATCAAAGTTTTCAGAGATGAGAAGGCTGACAAATCGATCTGCAACAATTCTAATCGCGGGAAAAAGAGATATATTCTTACCAGGTATAGAATAGGGAAATCCTCCTCCACATGGTTTCTCATGATGAAACTTAATAATCTCTAAGGTTTCTTTTGATAGAGCTCCAGTAGAATTTGAGAACTTTTCATAGGTATCCATGGGATGATTCTTTGCCTTCATAGATAAATGCTCTGGGGTCTCAATATTTTCTCTTAATTCATTAAAGTCATTTTCATCTAAAAGGACATCACAAAGTAGTGAGCCAATTGTGATCTTTTCTTTTAATGCAGGTGAAGACCATTCAAAAGTATCAACCATTCCACTTATAACGAAATTAATGAGCATAATAGTATAGAGCTCTTTCCCACACTTATCTTTAAACTGTTCTAAAAATTTATAGACATTCGGAGTCTCTTCTATCGTATTTAGAGCAGACTCATTTACGACTTTAGCTAATTTAATAGTTTCAGGCTTTATACCAAAATTTTTGAGTCCTTCTTTGGCAACTCTATAGGTGTCCGCTAGAATTTTGACTTTATCTTCTTCTAAAGTGCTAGGATCTAATAATGCTTTTTTCGACTTATTTTTGATATCTTTGATAAATTTAGCAAAGTCATCTTTTAGGACATACACGCCAGTAACACCTTTTTTTTCATAACGACTAAAAATCTCTACAAGGTCTTCATTTTCATTGGTTAGCTTTACGGCCTTGCCCCCTGATAATTTAAGATATATGGCAAAGGGAAATGACTTTCCATAAAGCTTGATAATCTTAATTGGAATTTCACAAAAATTACGATCGCTCACAATAAAAACCTCTCAATAGTCATGATAGCTCAAAGTCATTCTTGATGAAAAATTAACAATTTCTACTTAAGTGATTGATAATAAATGGTGGCATTCTGACTTGTTTGGTTGCCAGTGAGCTTTAAATGTCTAAAATTATTTAATTCATTATCTTATAATTGATGTATGATATTTTCATGATTTTTATTAAGCTTTTATTGATTTCCTTTTTTTGTTTTTATTCACAAGCAAAGATGGTCCTTATTCATTCTTATCATCTTAAAAGGCCTTTTATTATAAGTCAGGAAGATAGAACAGGACTAACTTATGATTTCGTAAATCTACTGACCAAGTTTTCAAATGATATTAACTATCGTTTAGAAGTGATTCCTAAAAAGAGAATTGATGGTCTTACAAATAAAATAGTTCTATGGACGAATCCAAAGTGGGTAAA
>NZAF01000127.1 GCA_002686115.1 Halobacteriovorax sp.
ACTGGAAGATCCTTTGGACTTCCTCCAACAAAAACTACTCTTTTAGGGTGAACAACACCTTCAAAAGAGTTAAGCTCAACCCCCCAAGGTCTTCCTTGGTCATACTTGATGTCTTTAATCTTAGCATTTCTAAAGTAGCCGTTATTTTCATTAAAATGTTCTTTTAAAACTGGAATTAATGTTTCTTCATTAATCTTTAAACAAGGAGAAATTAACGATAAAAAAAGATGAAAGAGCTCAACCTCTTTACACTCACCAGAACTCACACTATGAAAATGAGACCTTAATGCGTAAATCAACAGATCAATCTTTGCATACTCTTTGACTTTTAAAAGTTTATTAATAGTATTTTTGAAATGATTAAATAAATCGACAATAAAAGAATGAGCATCCTTTAAAAACAAATCAACCGATATATTTTGAATAGACTGATATTGGTATAGAGACTTGCCCATTTCTTTAAAATATTGGTGACAAATAGTTTCTACTTCGCCGTCAAATTTTTCAATGTGATTCTTTATAAACTTCTTATCAATGATCTCAGGAAATTTTCGACAGACTTCTCTTATATTATCGACATATGAACGAGAGCCTAAATGAAGCTGAATATTTTCTATATTCAGATAGTAATAATAAGAACTAGTATAAGAAAAGAAAGAATCTATACCAATATTAGAAAACCACTCCTCTATAAAACTATATTCAAGCATAGATATATTTGTAAAATGAGGTTCACTACCAACCGAATTAATATCACCTAAAATAAGTACTGTTTTATTTGCACTAATATAGTTTGAAGCTAACAAATATGAGAGATAATTTTCACCAACAACAAGAATATCAATATCTTTATTAAGCATTTTCTATTTTAACCTTTTGATAAATCTTATTAAGCATAGTCCTATTATGTTCTATGAAAGATGAAATATCTAGGTCCACCTTATAATTAATATTAAAATCAATAAGCTCATCTGTACTATTAATTATTTTCATAGGCCATTTATGCTCCTTTAAAGTAAGATACTCAGTAGAACGATCAACATTAGGACCAATATATAATGAGACGTTTCCTATGAATGGTTCTAAGACTGAGTGAAGTCCTTTTCCAAAACCTCCTCCAATATATGCATATGAGAAGTAAGGATATAGCTCACATAAGACTCCTGGATAAAATGAAAGAATAATCCCAGGACTATTAATAAATTCTCTCACTGTATTTTCAACTTGAGATAACTCTGCATCCTTTTCGATGACATAGACAGATATATCCGGAAGATGAGAAAGACTATCATTTAAAAGACTTATAAAATTATCTCTATTTTCCTCTGATAATAAGTGGGGCGCAATGTAAATAAGATGATTATTAAAAAACTCTGCCTCTTTATCCGAAAAATACTTTATAAAAAGTTCTTTTTCATAATCCCAACATTGCGAAAATAAAAATCTATTATTAATAGAAAAAGATGTGAATAGAGGATTTAAAACTTCAAAAAAATCTCTTTTCTTTTTTTCTGGAGTATTTTGTCTTTTAAAAATCTGAAGTGTTCTAAAATCTACAACCTCATGTACTTGAGCTGAAATATCCAGCTCTTTTAACTCATACGCATCGTTCTCAGTAGCAGGGTAAATGTCTGTGAAGAGATTAAGAACCTTGTGTTTCATAAAATTAGAGAAAAAAGAGCTACTTTTTAACGTGCAAGAATATAGGGTAAAAGACTTCATACTGAGTCCAAGAATTAAAAGAGAAGGAAAAAAGTCATATCTAACCATAAAAAAACTTTTACTTGTCACCCAATCTATCAAAGAAAAAGAATACGTAAGAGGTAATCTTAAGGCCCTAATTTGCGATAAATCATACTGTCTTATTAAAGCCGAAACTGAGGCTTCAACACTTGGAGAAGTGTAAATAAGTTCTACTCTCTCACCTTGATCCAAAAAATAATCTATAAGTGGTCTGATTTGTTCAAACTCCCCTTCACTTGAAAAATGAAAACAGACACAAGCTTTTAACTGTGACTTGGAGAAACTTTCACTGTAAGGATCAACAATATTTTTAGATTCAAAAACATTTCTTTTCTTAAAAAATGTAAGCTGAATAATTTTTAAAAAAAATATTAATATATTTTGAAAAACAATCAGTAACTTTAAAACAAATGACATTAAAATAATATAAACATATTTATTCACATGGACAATCAATGTCTTAGTATAAGTATTGTATTTAAAGGCCAAAAAAACTAAATTACTCAGAAAAGCACCTCTTTTGCAACATACATAAAATCAAGAACTTAACCCTTAATAAGTTGAAATGTAATCCAACTAAAACCATCTAACTTACTAAACATTGGGAATTTTTTGCCGATAAGACCTATAAGCTTTAGGAGGACTTATGGCCAATTCATTGCCTAAAAATGAGAGAAAGAGCATTAACGATTACCTTTTAACTGATGACCAGATCAGCTCTGGAACATATCCTAAAGAAGAAGTCTTTGAAGCAAGAGTAGAAGAAAAAGTTCTTGGACCTTTTTGGCAAGAAGACTTAAAAGACTTTGTCATTGATGCAGGCCTAGTGGACTCCGACACAGAAATAAGAAACGTTGATACTGATAATTGGATGTCAATAAACGAACATCCACTATTTCAAAGAAGAAAACCCTCTTTAGTAAAAGAAAGTGATTTATCAAATCCAGAAAATAGATATTTTCTTCTAAAAAATGGTAGAAAACTTGGACCTTTTACTAACGAAGAGCTCAAAAATAAAATTGAAGAATTAGAGATACTCTTTACAGATTATGTCTCAATTGATGAGGGACAGAGTTGGGGTAAAATATATGAAATTGAAGGCTTTAATAGAAGAGATCTAAAGCCAAGCAATCTACCACAAATGCCTGATAAAGAGACACTAGGAAGTAGTTTAAGTGATGCTAGTCAAGCGATTAACAAATCAAAAGAAACAGATGATTCACTTGTTAGTCTCGCATATATTGGTCACTTGAATGAAGGTAAAAAGAAGTTTCATATTGAAGAGAAAAAACATAAAGATAAAGACGTCACTAGCAAAAAAACAGAAACAAATAAATCAAAAGTTTTCATAGCTCTCACATTTATCATGGCCATTTTTGCTGGCATCTATTTTTTCATTGGTGAGGAAACAAAAGACTTAAAATCTAATATCAATACAGCAAAGAAGAAATTAAATAAGACAAAAATTAAAACAGCTAAAGAAACAACAAAGAAGGTATTAAGAGCTAAACCAGTTGTAAAAAAAGCAAAACCAGTTAAAAAAGCACCACGACCTTTAAAAGTTGCTAAGAAAAAGAAAATCGTAACAAGAGGTGCAAAGGACATAAAGAAAGCTGCTTTCTTTAAAAAGAAAAAACTTCAAGATAGACAAGATCTTAGAGAAGTCGATGTACCACCAGAAGCAATTTTCGATGACAACACCGACCCGGTAGAGCTTGATCCAATTAGACAGAGAATATCAAAGGATATCATTGATCCTGAACTCGAAGCATACGATGAAGATACTCCACTAGACGAACTAGAAGATATCTCAAGACAAATCGCTCCTCTAGACGAGTTTGAAGATGAATACGACAGAGAGCCTGCAGCATATGATGAGGGCTATGAAGATGAGTATTATGACGAATAACGCAAAGCACCTGTAGCGAAATCCTGAAAAAACCATAGAAAGACTCCACTCTTTTTGCTAAAATTTTATGAGTTTAAAATCACCAATTATAGCATGCGGAGTCATGGATGAAAGACCTTGAGTCATTAGTAAATCAATTTAGAACACCTGCTTTCCCCGGTTCATTCTTTTTCAGTTTTGAGGGAATTGAAGGTTCAGGAAAATCAACACAAATAAAATTAATAAAAGAACACCTTGAAAACGAAGGCTTCAATGTTATCGTCCTTAGAGAACCAGGTGGTACACCATTTGGTGAGAAACTAAGAAAAGCGATCTTAGAATCTGAAAGTGACCTTCATCCCCTAGCAGAAACACATCTATTCTGTGCGGCAAGGGCCCAATTACTTCAAGAAGTTATTTTGAAAGAGCTATCTGAGCCAAATACTATTGTCATTTGCGACAGATTTATCGACTCTACAATTGCCTATCAAGGACATGCTAGAGGTCTTGGCATTGAAAATATTTTAATACAACACGCAACTTTTCCACTTAATCTTGTCCCTCATCGAACATTCTACTTAAGAATTGATTTAGAAACATCTCTTGAGAGACAGAGAAAAAGAAATATGCCAAAGGATTATTTTGAATCTAGAGATGATGAATTTCATCAAAAATTAATCTCTGGATATGATCAATCTGCGGAACTTTTTAAAGAAAGAGTCGAGCTTATCAATGGATCAGCAAATGAAGAGACAGTTTTTGGAGAGCTAAAAACAAAAATTGATTCAATTGTTAGAGGAAATCAAGAGTACGCTAGCTAATGAGTGACTCATTAAAACATATTTTAACAGAGAAATACCACTCTAGAGAACTTGCGCACTTCTACATCATTGAATCTAATAAAAGTGATGACCCGTCTCGAGTTATTAGAGAGTGGATAAATAATCTATTAATTAATATTACGGGAAGTGACCTTAAAATGGGTCATAGTGATATTGAGCATATAAGTACTGAAGAAAATATCTACAAAGTTGACTCTGATGAAGTGATGCGTCTCTTGTCTTTTGTAAACTATGCACCACTTAAGCTTAATTATAAATTCTTAATTATTCATGATGCTCAAAAGCTCAGTACGATATTTTCAAATAAATTATTAAAACTTTTAGAAGAGCCACCAAAAGACTGTATCATCATTTTAACAAACCCACATGGCTCCTCTCTCCTTGCAACAATAAGATCAAGGGCCATCAGGCTCTTAGTTGAAGAGAATGTAGAAAGAGAGGAATTCACAGAAATAAAGAGTCAAAATGCAAAGCAGTGGTTTCAAAGTCATTATCCAGAGATTGAGCTTAATTCAATATTCTCAGTAATAAATAATTTAAAAACGGGAAAGCTGGAACAAAGTTTATTTATAGACGCCTACCAAAAATATTTAATCAACTGCCTAACCAATGGACGACAAGCACAAGAGCAATTAGAGAAACTGAAATCCTTTGAGAGACAGTCTGAATACAACCAATCAATCAGCTCACGATTCTTACCTCTAGTCGAGAGCCTTTTTAAAACATAATGCGAAATGTATAGACATCCTGCATAGTAAATGACTTAATAGAATACTTATGGAAAATAATAATCAAGTACAAGATATAACAGAAAATAACACTCAAAAAGAAAGTAATTTTGATAATCAATCAAATAATCAAAATGATAATGACTCAAGTGATCAAAAAAAATCACGATTTGTTGAAGGTGAAGAAATTGAACTTATTCGTGTAAGGTTTCCTGGTAATGCAAAAAGTCAGCCCTTTCTTTTAGGAAAGAGAAACTTCATCTACGCTCAGAAAGTTGTTGCCATGAGTGACCGTGGTATGAGTATCGGCTATATCAACTCTTTTCCATATAAAGTAAAATTTAAAGAAGAGATGCTTCCTTTAAAAACAATTGCTAAGGTTGCAACAGAAGAAGATATAGAAGAACAAAAAAGCTACCATCAAAAAGAAGTTGAAGCGGAAAAACTATGTCTTAGGCTCATTGAAAAGCATGAATTAGATATGAACCTGACACATGTTGAATTTATTCAGTTTGGAAAAAAAGCAGTTTTTTATTTTACGGCACCTGCACGTGTAGACTTTAGATCGCTCGTTAAAGACCTTGTTGGTGATCTTAAAATGAGAATTGAATTAAGACAAATCTCTGTAAGAGACAGGGCAGCGGCCCTAGGTGCAATTGGTGCTTGTGGACTTCAAACTTGCTGTTCATCATTTTTAAGTAATTATGGAAATGCCTCTATAAAAATGGCAAAGAATCAAAACTTGGCCCTTATACCATCGAAAATTAATGGTGTGTGCGGTCAGATAAAGTGCTGTATGCGTTACGAAGACGATGTATACACAGATAAAAGAAGCATACTCCCAAGAGAGTATGAATTCATCAAAGCTGCAAATGGCGACATTGGAAAAGTCACAAAACTACACCTAATTCTTGAACAATTTGATATGCTCACTGATAAAGGTCAGCTAAGAAGATATGCTATTAATCAATATGATCCAAAAAAATGCAGACCTCCAAAAGATTGGAAATTTCCTACCGAGTTTAGATCTATTGTATCAGAGACAAATGAAGTTATAGGACTTGCTGAATTACAAGCTGCTCTACAAAAGAAAGCTGAGGATAAATTTAGAGGTAAGAAAATAGATATCTACCAAAATGATGATGAAGGAGACTATGAAGCAGTAGCTCTAGAAGTCGATGAAGATGATAATGTTATTGAGGATATTGTTGTAAAAAAACAATACAGAGAAACAAAAGATTCAGAATATACTGATGAAACAAAACCAGGTCATAAAAAATCTAAGGGGCCTAGAAGAAATAATAGAAACAGAAATAATAATCGTTCTCGTAATAACAGAAATAATAATGCAAATCGTTCAGATGGACAAAATAATCAGAAACGTCATGCTGATAAGAAACCAAACAATCGTCAAGAAAGTAACGATAAAAAAGGCTCTGAAAACAACTCAAAAAATAAGAATAGACCAAAGAAGTGGAATAATAGAAGGAACAAAGGCCCAAATAATAAGGGTGACTCAGCAAATAATAACTCAACTAAAAAAGATTCATAAAACAAAAGTAGATTTACCCTTAACTAAAGATCTCCACTGTTTTATCTTCAGCAACGATTCTTTCAATAAAATCTAGACATAGGTGCCTTGGGAAGTCTACTGAGTAATATTCAAAGACATTAAAATATTTGAAGTTATCACAACTCCTAACTAATTCATCTCTAGGATCATGAACTATAGTTATGTTTAAATCTCTATAGGTGTTAGATTGACACAAGATTTCTACATTTTTTTGTAAATCTATAACTTGTTTATAAAGAGAAATTGAACAAAAAGAAAATGCTCTTCTAGAAGGTAAATTTAAACTTGGAGTTTTAATTCTAGGCGATAACTTATTAAAGAGTACTTCAAGTGGTTTCCACGTCTTTAATGCAGGCGCAAGCAAGAAAGCACGTTTAAATTTAAGTTTTTGAGTATTTAGAAGAAAGACAAGTGAGCCCAGTGAATGACAAAAAATATCATCATAAGTGATTTCATTGTAATTATCTAAAAAACATCCGTATTGATTAAGTTTATAATTTAAATATAGGTTTTCGTCTTCTCCATTACAAGGGAACTTAACAACATCTATATTGTTCTCAGATAACTTTAAAAAATTATAAAGCTTAAGAGACTGATTTAAACCTGGAATGATAAGACGTCTTTTAGAAGTCACAATTTCCTGGTGTACGTGGAAATGCAATAACATCTCTAATATTAGACATTCCAGTAATATACATAATAGCTCTTTCAAAACCAAGACCGAAACCACCATGTGGAGCACTACCAAACTTTCTAAGTTCAAGATACCACCAGTAGTTTTCAAGATCCATATTAAGCTCTTTCATTCTACTCTCAAGCTTTTCTAAAGATTCCTCTCTCTGTGAACCACCAATCAGCTCACCAATACCTGGAACAAGAACATCCATCGCTCTTACAGTTTTTCCATCATCATTTTGCTTCATATAAAAAGCTTTAAAATCTTTAGGGTAGTCAGTAACAATAACAGGAGAAAGAAAGTGCTTATCTGTTAAATATTTCTCATGTTCAGTTTGAAGCTCATCACCCCAGTTAGTAGGAAATTCAAACTTTTCATTTGAGGCATTTAAAATATCAATCGCCTCAGTATATGTAATTTTTTTGAATTCACTATCTACTACACTTTTAAGAGTATCCACGTAATTTTTATCAACATCACTGAATGGAATTGAGTGGATGAACTTAAGTTCAGAGGCACAGTTTTTAAGTGCATGATCAATCAAGTGTTTAATATAATCTGCAGCAAGATTTGCGACATCATCAAGGTCAGCGAATGCAATCTCTGGTTCTATCATCCAAAATTCAGCAAGATGTCTTTTTGTATTAGAATTTTCTGATCTAAATGTAGGTCCAAATGTATAAACAGCACCAAGGCCTAGAGCATGACATTCTGCTTCTAGCTGACCCGTAACACATAGTGAAGTTTCTTTTCCAAAGTAATCATTTGAAAAATCAATTTCACCTTTATCATCTTTTTTAAAGCCAGCTTTAGAAACAGTAGAGACATTAAACATCTCACCGGCCCCTTCCCCATCAACATTAGTAATAATAGGACTATTTAAATAAAAGAAACCTCTATTTGAAAAGAATTGATGAGTCGCTTGAGCAAGCTCATGTCTGACACGAAAAACTGCACCAAAGAGGTTTGTTCTAGATCTAAGGTGGGCAATTTCTCTTAAATGTTCAAGACTTGTGCCTTTTTTCTGTAAAGGATAAGAGTCATCAACAGCGCCTATAACCTCTCCCCCGTTTGCTTGCATCTCTATGCTTTGCCCTTTGCCTTTTGATTCGACAATAAGTCCATTAAGTGAAACACATGTCCCCGTTAACATAGAAGATAGAGCATCATAATTGTCTATATTTTCATCAGCAATAATTTGTAATAGATCTTGGCATGAGCCATCACTAACAACAATAAAAGAAAAGGCCTTAGACTTTCTAACAGAACGTACCCAACCTTTAATATTTATTTCTTTACCAACGTATGATTGATGGTTGTTAAAAAGTTCTTTTAAAATGATTCTTTTCATATTCTTTTCTTCATCCCAAGTTTATAATTTTTAATATTATCTAATAACTATACTTCTAACCTATCTTAAGACAAGTACTGTGCTTTAATAGCGTTGATCTGATCAGACTTTAAGCGTGCACCAAACTGTGTCACAAGCTTTGAAGAACAAGCGCAAGCAAAACGTCCTGCTTCACCAAATGAGTATCCATTTGTAATAGCGTATAAGAAACTTCCAGCAAACAAGTCACCTGCTCCATTTGTATCAACGGCGTCGACTTTATTAGTTAAAACATATGTAACGTCACTTCCATCCCAAATAACGGCACCCTTAGGACCTGTTGTTATAGCAAATGCACGTGTATATTTTTTCATTTCAACCATGGCCTCTTCTAAACTTTCTTTCTCTGTAAAAGAAAGTGCCTCAGCTTCATTACAGAAAATAAGATCTAATTTAGTCTCACCCATGATTTCTTTAAAACCGTCTTTAAAGTGTGCCACAATACCAGGATCAGAAAAAGTGAGTGCAACTTTTACATCATTTTTCTGAGCTGTTTCCCTAGCAAAGATAGCGGCATCTTTACTACCTGGACCAGTTACCAGATAGCCTTCAATGTAGAGCCATTCACTATCAACAAGCTCATCAGGAATAATTTCCTCTCTTGAATATGTAGAAGTAATTCCTAAGAACGTATTCATCGTACGATCTGCATCTGGAGTGATAAGGACCATACACTTACCTGTCTCTCCATCAAATCTTGCATTCTCTATATTTGAATGAACTCCAATCTCTTTCATGTCCTTGTAATAAAACTCTCCTGTTTCATCACTGGCAACCTTACACGAGTAATAATTATTGGCTCCAAGCTGAGCACCTGCAATGATAGTATTAGCTGCAGAACCTCCACAACTTCTCTTATGTTGAATACCATCTAGACTATTTAGAAGTTCAACTTGCCTCTCTCTTTCAACAAGAGTCATGAGACCTTTTTCGACCTTGTTATCATTTAAAAAAGATTCTGAAACTTCAAATTCCATATCAACAAGCGCATTTCCAATTCCAAAAACTTTATACTTCTTTGTCATATTTTCCTCTTTATATTTATCGTTTAAATATTAATTCATTCGCTGAACTCTCTTTAGGAGAGAATTTATATCCATCTAAATTGAACTTTTTTAATTCAGAAAGATCTTTTATTTGGTTTTGTACAATATATCTTGCCATAGCACCTCTAGCTCTTTTTGACATAAGACCGATGACTTTATATTGCCCATTTTTATTTTCTAAAAACTTTATATCAATAACTTCTAAATCAAGATTTTTTGTATCGATTGATTTAAAATATTCTTCACTAGCTAGATTTATAAGATACTTTGAATCATTCTTCTTTGCGAATCCATTTAGTTTTTTATAAATAGAGTTTGACCAAAACTCATAAAGATTCTTACCTCTTTCATTTTCTAGCCTAGTCCCCATTTCAAGTCGATAAGGTTTGATCTTATCACTAATTCTTAAGACACCATACAGACCACTTAAGATAAAGAGGTGGTCTTTAGCATAACTTAAATCATCCTTTGAAAATGTTTCAATCTGAAGACCTTTATAAGTATCTCCAGCAAATGCAAAGCCTGCGGCAGATTGTTCATCAGAATTATCAAAGTTTTGGTAGCGATTATAATTAAGATCAGCTAGTGAATCAGACAACGACATAAGTTTAGATATGTCTTTTTTAGATTTATTCTTTAAAATAGAAACGAGCTCCTCTGTCTCTTTTTTAAAAAGTGGAGAAGTCGTTTTTAAATCATATGATAAATCAAAATTTAATTTCTTTGCCGGTGAAACAACAACTTGCATAATAACTCCTAGAAAGCATGTATTCTAACAAGTTAGAGCTAGGCCCTCAAGTAAAAACTAGATTCTTTTATAGACATCATACCTTGTGGTCTTTCCACTAATGCTATGTGACGGAGATGGCCCTGGCGAAGCACTTAAAGGTCTTTTTAAGACAACGTATGGATGTAATTTCCTTAAGATCTCAAGCCTATCAAGATAATCTTCATCAGCACCAACTATTTCTTTAAATAGTTCCATTTCCTTTCTGGCCTTAGCAGACTTCTTCTTCTTTTCTGGATACATCGGGTCAAAATAGATAGCATCAAAATTATTTATTTCAGTCGTTCCTTCGATTTGTCCAAATGATAGATATATTTTAGGTTTGTTACCTTTCTCGTCAATAGATTTTAGATCTCTAGTGAAACGTAAATAGGCATCAGCGAGCAAACAAAAGACAATCGGATTTCTTTCAAAAATCGTCACACTAGAACCAAAAGAATAGATTAAAATGGCATCTTTACCAGTTCCACCAGAGCTATCACAAATGTGCTTAGTTAAAGTTTTCTTTATACCTAGTGCTCGGGCCAAAGGCTCCTTATTAAGGGAATAATTCTTTTTAATATGTGCCTTATATTCTTTTATCCAATCAAAGAAATATTGATGAGACTTGGTCTTAAATGACAAATATTTATTGAAGATGAATCCCCCTTCATCAGGAACTTGAAGATCATACTGAGGGACCATTTCAATACAAAATCTTGATAAGAAGCTTTGCAGCTCAGCGAAATAAACATCATCAGCAATATTATCTTCAATTGATTGAGAAACTTCGCAGTATAGGGGAATTTTAATTTTGCTCATATTGTCATCATTTTATCTATGGATATATAGGATATGATCATGATATTAATAACTGTATAAAAGAGTCAACCAACTTAGACTAAATACTACCTGCAACGCTTATTACGGAGAGATAATGCAACAAGTATCTAATAAGACGATTGAAACTCTCGGCTTCAATCCAAGTGAAATCAAAAGAGAATTAGAAACATACTATATAAGTATGGATGATCAGCAAATTGAAGATATGCTTCAGTCGTTAAACTTAAAAGATGTTAAAGAACTTTTCGCGCACATTAGTGATGATGTGAAGTTTGATGGTGAAATAAATATTAATGAAGAATTAAATTATAATGAGCTAACAACTCATATTAAAAATATTGCAAACAAAAATAAAATTGTGACAAATTTTCTAGGTGATGGTTTAGCGCAAACTAAATTAAGTCCTATTGTTCCTTACGTATGTAATATAAGAGGACTCACAACAGCATACACACCTTATCAGCCAGAAAGAAGTCAGGGAACTCTTTATACACTTTGGCTATATTCAAATGCTATAAGTGCACTTACTGGCTTTGAAGGAATAAATGCATCACTTTATGAGAGGTCTACTTGTCTATATGAGGCCCTCAATACGGCCAATAGAATTAAAAGAAAAACAAAAGTTGCTGTCGTTTGTGAAAGTATTTATCCAAATGACAAAGAAGTATTAGATACTTTACAGCAAGAGACTGACCTAGAAATAATTTACGCTCCAATTGATAAGAAAACAGGCTTAACTGATACAGATAAATTAAAAGATATCCTTGAGCAAAATAAAGATAGATTAAGCTCTCTATCCTTTAATCAAGTTAATGGTCTAGGACTTTTAGAAGATGTAGATGAGTTAACAGATATTGCAAAAGAATACAGTCTTATTACTATTTGTATCTTTGATCCTATGCTACTAGCAAGTACAGGACTTAAATCGCCAAGCACTTTTGGAAAAGAGCAAGAAGGTGTTGATATTATTGTCGGAGAAGGACAGCACCTATGTCTTGAAGCAAATTATGGTGGACCTGGACTTGGAATCTTCGGTATCAGATTTAATGAGAAAAATAAGAATGCCATTCGATCAACTCCTGGTCGATATGTAGGAAAGGCAAAGGACACAGACGGAAAAGACTGTCTATGCATGGTTCTATCAACGCGTGAGCAACATATCAGAAGAGAAAAAGCGACATCAAATATATGCTCAAATCAATCTTTTGTGGCAACTATTACGGGAGCGGCCCTTTATGAAAAGGGAGATGAAGGCCTGAGTCTTGCGAATGAAAAAGCAAGAGATCTATCCTTAAGATTCCTAGAAGGAATTCATAACCTCTCAGGAGTGGAGCTTTATTCAAATTCTCCTTTTTACAATGAAATAGTCTTGAAGACAGAAAAGAAAATAAGTGTGTCTGATGATTCTATCATTATTGGTAAAGATATATCTGGACGCTATGGGATTGAGGGAAATCTAATTAAGATTTCTTTTAACGATACCCATTCTGAAGAAGATCTTAGTAAGCTTATAGCATTCTTTAAAAGAGAATTTAATGAAAATACAGATACTTTAGACTTCATCGCTCCAGATATTCCAGAGACTCTCTTAAATAATAGAAAAATTAATCTTCCAAAATTTAGCCTTGAAGAATTAAAAGAGTATTACACGAAATTAGGAAATCTAAACGTCTCTCCTGATGATGATATATACCCTCTTGGTTCATGCACAATGAAGTATAATCCGCACATTAATGACTGGGCTGCGGGATTAAAAGAATTCACTCTGGCCCATCCAGATATGCCGGAGAAGAATGTTCAGGGCTGTTTAGAAATCATTTACTCAATCCAAGAAGACTTTAAAGCTATCACAGGTCTTCCTGGTGTTACCACTCAGCCAGTTGCTGGGGCACAAGGAGAACTTGTCGGTATCAAGCTTTTTCAGGCCTACCACAGAGATAAAGGTAATCAAAAGGATCTGATTTTAATTCCTAGAACTGCCCATGGAACAAATCCGGCGACTGCAACAATGGCCGGCTATGAAACAAAGAAGGTCGATGGAAAGCAGGTTGGAATCTTCACACTTGATTGTGATGAGACAGGGCAAATCAATCTTGATCAACTTAAAAGGCTTATTAAAGAAGAAGGTCATCGAATTTCTGGTATCATGATTACAAATCCAAATACCTCGGGCGTTTTTGAATCAAACTTTAAAGAAGTTGCTGAGCTTATTCACAGTGTTGACGGACTTGTATATATGGATGGTGCAAATATGAATGCCATCGCAGGTATTGTTGATCTAGGAAAGCTTGGAGTTGATGCTGTTCACAACAATCTTCATAAAACATGGACAATTCCACACGGTGGAGGTGGTCCAGGAGACGCAATTGTTGCAGTTAGTGAAAAGCTTATTGATTTCTTACCTGGTGAACAAATTAAATATGAAAATGGTCAGTATTCTACGTATAAAACATCAAAGAGTATTGGAAGCTTCCACCGACATAAAGGTAACTTTGCTCATAAAGTTAGGGCCTACACTTATATCAAAGCACTTGGAAAAAAAGGTGTTCCTAGAATGAGTGAAATAGCTGTTTTAAGTGCCAATTACTTATATAAAAGATTAAGAAACTCTTTCCCTACTCTACCTCTTGGAGCAGATCACACTCCTCGTATGCACGAGTTTATCATCACATTATCTGAAGAAACATTTAACAATATAGAAAAATCTGGAACTCCTAAAGCACAAACAATTGCAAAACTAGGCAAGTTATTCTTAGACTTTGGTCTGCACGCACCAACAGTTGCATTTCCAGAAGTATATGGACTAATGATTGAGCCAACAGAATCATTTACTAAAAAAGAACTTGATAGATTTGCTGATGTTGTTGAAGCCATCTTAAAGTTAGCGAATGAAAACCCTGAAGTTTTGAAGACAACTCCACACTTCACTCCTGTTAGAAAGGTTGATGAGGTTGGAGCTAATAGACAACTGATTTTAAGAGAAGAAATTACAGCACTTCCAAAACTTAATAATGACCTTGTCTCGCCTAAAGAACTAAGAAATAGTGAGATTGGTAAAATTTTAGATCTTATACTGAAAGAAACAACAAAACATTAAGGTATATTTAGGACCCATTAGGTTGTATTGGGTCCTATCATTTTACTTTTTTCACCATATTTACTATAAAAAATTCACACATAATGCCTAGCGTCAAGCTCTGTGTTAAAAAGGTTTAAAAAATTTAACAGGAGACTCTAATGAAAATCTTATTAATTTCTGCACTTCTTGCTTCATCATTATTAGCTAATGCTTCAAAGCTTGATTGTTCGTTATACACTGCTGACAAATTTACAGGTAGAGAGCTAAGCCAAGAGTCTATGGATATTCTTACTAACAAAGGCTATCAACTTACAACAGAAGCTGACGATGCGAAATTTGAAGTTGTCCTCCACTCAAAAAGAAACCCATACAAAAATAGAACATATGAAACTTATAAGCTTATTAAAGGTGAGATAAATGGGCAAGAAGTCGTTTCTGGAAAGACAATTGAATCAACTTATGACGGTTTCATTGATGAGTTGGGTGATGCTATAAACCAAATCTTTTCATCAGATGAAAATCCATTTGAATCAGTAGACTCATGCTCTACAATGTATGAAAGTCCAAGTTTTGAATATATTGAAGCAAAATAAAAAATAGCTCTATAATAAAAAAAAGCCAGTCCTAGACTGGCTTTTTTTATTAAAGAAACGTGACCAAAAAAGGTGAACTAACAACAATACTTATGGGAATCACAACACGAATAAACACAAAATGGGGAACAAAGAACAAACACAACAACATAAAGCACTGTATTCACCATTTCTGATCACGTATGAAATCCTTATACGCTGAAGAATATCCATTGTGTAATCTTAGTTGTTGACTATGAAATTATTACAAATTATTACTAATTGTAAGAAATTATTTAAAAATTTCAAAGATTTGAAAGTCAATACAGATCCCGAAAGATTGGGTTGAAAAGAGTTCTTATGAGTGAGATGAATCGAGATAAAAGAGCAACATTTGCTATCATTAGTCACCCAGATGCTGGTAAGACAACGATGACAGAGAAACTTTTATGGTTTGGACAAGTTATACGCGACACAGGAATGGTAAAGAGTAAGCATGGAAATTATGCAAAGTCTGACTGGATGGAGATGGAAAAAGAAAGAGGGATCTCGATCACCTCATCTGTAATGTCATTTCCTTATAATAATAGGGCCATGCACCTACTAGACACTCCAGGACACAAAGACTTTTCTGAAGATACCTATCGAACACTCACGGCAGTTGAAAGTGTTCTTATGATGATAGACTCGGCAAAAGGTGTAGAGGAACAAACACAGAAGCTCATGGAAGTATGTCGTATGCGAGATACTCCAATTGTCACTTTCATGAATAAATTTGATCGTGATGCAATGGATCCCTTTGAACTTATCGATAACGTTGAAACAATTTGCTCAATAAGCTGTGCGCCTATGTCATGGCCAATTGGTAGTGGTGTTGAGTTTAAGGGAGTCTATGATTTAAGAACGAAGAAAATTCGCTCATTTAAAGATAGTCAGGATCCATTTACTCCAACCGTTATTGATGCAGATGACTTAGATGCACCACAGGTAAAAGAGTTTGTAGGTGAAGCATTACTAGAAAAGCTGAAGAATGATCTTGAAATGGTTCAAGAACTTATGCCAAAATTTGATGAAGAAGAGTTCTTAGCAGGGATTCAAACACCAGTTTTCTTTGGTTCTGCACTTAATAACTTTGGTGTAAAAGAGACTCTTGATATGGTTTCTAGTGAAGCCCCTGGACCACTTTCTAAAGAAGTAAAACTATTTCCATTTGCATCAGATTCAGAGACGAGAACTGTTGAGCCAAGTGAAAAGAAGTTTTCTGGATTTATCTTTAAGATTCAAGCAAATATGGATAAGAAACATCGTGATAGAGTTGCCTTTTTAAGGGTTTGCTCAGGTGTTTTTAGAAGAGGTCAAAAAATCTTTCACACAAGAACAGAAAAAGAAGTAAAAATTGCGACGCCTCTAATTTTCCAGGCACAAGATAGAGAAATTACTGAATATGCTCTGCCTGGTGATATTATCGGTTTACATGACTCAGGAAAATATCAAATTGGAGATACCTTTAGTGAGGGAGAAAAGATTCAATTCACTGGTATCCCTAGTTTTGCACCAGAGATTTTTAGAAAAGTCATTTTAAAAGATCCATTAAAAGGTAAGCAACTGGATAAAGGACTTCAACAACTGTCAGAAGAAGGAAGTGTTCAGCTATTTAAAAGACACAATAGTACAGAGAAGATACTTGGGGCAGTTGGCGTTCTTCAATTTGAAGTTGTTAAAAGAAGACTTGAAGATGAATATAATGTCCGAGGCGAATATGAGGCATTTCCTTTTGCTGGCGTTCGCTGGGTATTATTTGAAAACGAAAATGATAAAGACAAATTCATTTCAAAAAATAGTATAAATATCGCCTATGACAATAAGAAACGTGTTTGTTTTGTCGTAAGGTCAGAATGGGATCTAAAACTTGTCAAAGAGAAATTTCCAACTGTTTCATTCTACAAAAATAGTGATTACAAGTAATTAGAGCACGAAAATAAAGAAAAATTATTTTTTCTCTTCCCATCGCAAATACAAAGTGTATAATTAGAAAAATATTAAAAAAATGAGTTTAAAAGATGAAATTTTTGTTTGTTGAAGACGAATTAGAGCTACTAGAATTATATGAAATGCTACTAGAAGACATGAATATTGAATTTAAGTTAGCACAAAATGGAGCAGAAGCGCTCGAAATGCTCACAAAAGATCATTATGACTTTGTTTTTTCAGATATTAGAATGCCTAAGATGGATGGTTTTGAACTTTTAGAAAATATCATCAATAATAAATTAGATGTTAAAAAATTTGTCTTTATCACAGCACACGTTGATATCTCAAAACAAGAAGTTGAACAAAAAGGTGCTAGTGACATACTCTACAAACCTTTAGGCCATAAAGTATTAAAACAATATATTAGAGATTTAATGGCATAAAAAATACAAACTTAGCTGTAGTCAAAATAAAAAAGGAGGTCAATTGACCTCCTTTTCTTAATCTATTTATAGATGTATTTATAAAATATCTCCAAGTAAGTCTGCACAGTTTTCAGTTCTGACAAACTCTCCAGGAATCTCCCTTGCTGGAGTAATTGATTGTCTCTGCCTCATAGCTTCTCTTGCAGCTTGAACACGATGTTCATTTGTCATTGTATTGAGCTCATCTGCAGGACCAGGAGTCCACTCACGTCCTTCACTTGATAGAGCATTTTCAGAACTTCTCGGAGAAACAGCATCTCCCCAGCCTCTTTGAAAAGGGTGGATAACCATCTTTTCTTCAAAAGTTTGAAAGAAAATAGACTTTGATGCCTTATCAGTTTCCGCAAGTCCCTCTGCAACCTGTGGCCTAAATTCATTAACATCAAGTCCTAGATCATCACACATTCTTTGAAGATCAGTCATAGCTTTTTCAGGTTCTTCTAAATACTTTAAGTGAGAAACATTTTGTACTTCACCAGATAATTCACCCGTCTCATTGAGTGCCTTAGAAAGCATTGCTCTAACAAGCTTAATCTGTAAACCACTTTCCATTGTGTCTCTTGGAGCGTTGAACATTCTAAACTCCATCTTTCTAATATTAGGATCTACTCTAAACTGTCTTCTCCACGGAACTGTTGGACTCGCAATATCGAAATCTTCTGTAATAAACTCCTCAGGAATGACATCTTGAAAATAAGCTGACATATCGATTTGTAAATAACGAGTCTTTCTACCAAAACGAGTATTAAAATATCTCTCTTCATAAAGAAGCTTCTTTAGGTCTTCTTCACTTCCTTCAAAGTTTTTAAGCTTCTCAGATAAGTTATCACTAACCTCAATAGGCTCACTTGTTCGTACCCTATTAACATGCTGAAACATTAAAGAGATAACACTTCTATGCTCATGAAAAATTGATAAAAACCTTGCTAGCTCTTTTGGCTTTCCTTCAAATGCAGCTAAATCCACATTGATGTGACCACCACCACCTTGAAGATTTGGTAGGATATCATTATCTTCAAAAGCTTTATATACCGCTTGTATTTCTTCTGTTTTAGGAACAAATTTTGGTGTGACAAGCTCAATTGATCCACCACGGGCAGAGTTTTCTAAAATCTCTCCATTGTCATCATATGTTCTACCAATACCATCCCACTCAATAATCCACTTCCTATCTTGGGAATCTCTGATACTAAATGCCACATCTAGACCATGCCCATGACCATCGGCATCTATTTCAGTGACATCGGCTTCTGAGCCTAAGTTCTCTTTTAAAGAAGTAGCAACATTTTTTATAATCTGCTTTCTCTCTTCTTCAGTAAGGTCCCCTCGAGTTTGCAGCCATGCTCTTTTATTATCTCCTAGACGTTCTCTAGAAAAATCCCCTCTAACCATCAGCGGAAATTTTCCTGAAAATTCAATTCCTAGATCAATATTATTAACATCGACAGGATTTGCAATTAGTGGGCGACCTTCTGCTCTAAACTCAAGACTCTCCATATCTGGATTGAAATTCTTTCTAGGTCTAATATACTCTTCAATTGAATTTGTAAGTCTTGTTTGTAGAACCCATTCTTGATTAAGAGATCTTACAAGCTCTTTTCTTTTTTCAATATTTTCTTCACTACTTAGAGCTGCCACTGCGTTGATATAATCTCTTGTTACACTTTTAATTAACTCTTTTTTACCTTTACTAATAAAAGTAACGTCGTCTCCGGCCCAATTCCAAAATTGAACAGTATAGCTTTCACCTATACCGACCGACCTTAAGACATTTTGCGCCTCAGATACTTTTGCTTCTTCAATATTAACCCTATCTGCAACGGCTGAAGAACTTGTTGTTTGATATCCTGAATAGAGATTATAATCAGATATGTCGGCAAGCCCCTCAAAATCATTCGATGCCACTCTCGCAGCTAGTACTGTTTGATAAAAACGTGCCGTATTGATATCTTTTGTTCCGGCTCTAAATTCGATCCCATGAGTACCAGATGCCCAACGAGGCCCCTCTAACCTGATGGCACCACGTCCAGCACGAAGAGACTCAATTGTACTGTCTGAGTGAATGCTTTTGTAATTAGCAAATTCTATCCCCGTCTTACCTGCGATTCCTTTTAAAACGATATAAGATTGAATCATACGATATAGTTCAGAGAGTTTTGACTTTGGTAGCTCCGGATGTTCTTTAAAAACCATCCTTTGATGCCCTGGCGCCTGAAAGAGTTTGATTTTCTTTTCTAAAGTAACTGGATCACTAATGACTTGTTTAAGCTCAGTTCTAAACCAGTTAACCATCTCTTCAAATTCACCATAAGTATCAAGTGGAGTGAAATTAATCTCCCATCCACCTTGTCCCCCACCATGTCCGTGGGCATTAATAAGATACTTTTGTGCCTTACCAAAGTTAGGCTGCCAAGTAGTATAATCTGGATTATTGCCACTTCCCCAGCTGCTAACAGAAGTGAATAAATTCTTATCTAAACCAGGAAGATTTCCCTTGAATATTTTTGCCTTAACTTTAGGATTAAGGAATGAAAAAGGTCTTTCTTCTGTTTGATCCATTAAAATCTTAAATTTTTCACTAAGTTCAGAAATACTTAAACTTTCAAAGTTTACGCCTCTAAGCTCACTTAAATCTATGACCTTTGGATTACCATCGACATCCTTTACATCGATGGCAAGATCAACTTTAACCCCAGCATCGTTCTTATAAGTTCTATAGCCATTGGCATCTTTTACATAATTTGAAAGAAAGTCTACGAGAAAAGCCTTTCGATTTTCTTCACTTAATGCCTCAACTTTTTCTACAAATCCTCTTGCAGAAGGTCCCATGACTCGACCAATAAGTTGTGATGAAGCTTCTTTCTCTGCTCCCCAAGTAACACCTGAAGTGTAGCCATCCATCGCTTCACCACCGACAAGTAAAGCTCTAGCGGCGTAGCTCGTCGCTGCATAGTTCAATTCTCCCCATGCCTCATAGGCCGTTCTTGGTTCAAATCCTTCATTATCAGCAACAATTCTATTAAGACTCGTTGTCGAACAACTTGCGATTAACCCTGCTAAAGAGAGATAAGCGCCAAAATTTCTTAAATTCTTTTTCATATATATTCCTTATTTATAAATTTATTATTTAAAAT
>NZAF01000128.1 GCA_002686115.1 Halobacteriovorax sp.
ATAATTTAAGGTCTGACAGCTTACCTCTTTAATCTTTGAAACTCCCTTATAGAAGCCTTTTAAGTCACTTAACTGTTTGCTTTGTCTCCGTTCACTACATTAGTTAAAAGTTGTCTATTATTTTGACACGTCTATAATTTTTACAGCTCAAACCTTCTAACACCCTAATATTACAATAGTAAACTTGGCACAATACCTGCTTGTATATAAGTATAAGTTTTTATAATTGAGGAGGAACAAAATGAAGGCTTTATTATTAACAACTTTACTGGTTACATCTTTATCGACAATGGGACAGATGCGCTCAGCAAACACTGATCTAGGTGCTGATGGAAAATGTACTTCTGGTCCAGGCTTAAAAGTGAAAATGGCACAGATTGATAGTCTACTTGCTCAGGATAACAAATCAGGACAGGTGAAGTCTGGAGCTTCTACAAATAAGTAATTATTCTTCTTGGTTGAGAATCTTCAAAAGTGCGTCCCTTTCTTCTGGTGTGTAATCATCTTTAGGAAGGGAGTTAGACTTTTTAAATGAAGAAGACTGGCCAGTTCTTATAACATCTTTTTTACTGGTGTTATTAAACATTTTCTTTGTGACTTTCTTACCTTCATCCAAAACTTCTTTCGAACGACTTCCAATTTTCTTATAGACCTTGTTTGCTACTGGATCAGTTAACACTTCTATATGGTTAAAGATCTTTTTGTCAGCAACTGGAAAGTTAAGAATAAGAAAGCTAATAGTAAAATATACTGCGAATTTAATTAAAAAAATCATCCGTGCTCTTTTTGTAATTCAATATCAATTTTTTCTACAGCTCTGATGAGATCTCTCTCTTCAAAGGGCTTAGATAAAAAATCTATGGCCCCACTTGAAATAGATTCAATAATAACACTTTCAATATCCAGTGAAGACATCATAATAATTCGTGGCTCTTTGATATTCTCTCTTATGTAATTTGCGACTTCAATTCCACTAATGTCCGGCATAACAACATCAATAAGAAAGACGTTTGCGCCAGTAGAATAGGCCTGCTGCATACCTTGTTCAGCATTAGCAGCTTGTCCTACGACGTTAAAACCTTCTCTTTCAAGAATTCCAGCAACTGTTCTTCTTGAAAGGTCTGAATCATCAATAATTAAGACTCTTGCATGTCCGCTTCGTGCATTTTTTTTAATGTTCTCAACATTATTACTCACAAAAATCTCCTTTCTTAAATTTTACCAGAGGAATTCATTTTTTAAAATAGAGTTAAGAGTACCTAAGCGAATTGCTCAGAAATAGGTATTTTGATCATGAAAGAGTTTTTCTCATCCACGACATTATAAGAAATTGAGTAGCCAGCTTTTTCGAGATTTACTTTTATTAAGCTTAACCCTAGACCATTAGAGTGAGGGGCTCCGTCTCTTTGAAATGGATCAAATAAGCTAGCTGAAATAGACTTTGGAATGAGTTTTCCGTTATCCATAACTTCGATTGTTAAAAAACTCTTATGTGCTGTGAGAATAATTTTTATTACTCTTAGGCCATCTTGATATCTTAATTCATTAATTGCATTACTCATTAGCTCATAAATCGCCTTGTAAAGAGTTCCAAGGTAGACATTATGTTTGTCATCAAGAGTATTATCTATAATAAGCTCAATTCCATGTTGTCCAAGAAGATTATCGAGACCACTTAAAATATCATCAATAAGAAGATGAATGTCTCCTACCTTTTTCTTAAAGTTTTCATCGGTATCTGAGAGTTTACTCATTCTATTAACAATATCTTTTATCCGATATGTTGAGCTATGAATTCTTTGAAGACATTTTTCTTTTTGATTGTCACTAAGTTCTCCTCTTGATTGTAGAAGATCTATATTTCCAATAAGAATAGCAAGAGGATTGTTTATCTCTTGAGCGATGCTTGAAGCGACCTTTCCAAATGAAGAAAGTCTATGATTATCGAGAGACTTCTTTTCAAACTCTCTTCTCTCTTGCTCACTTCTTTTGTAGTTCTCATATAATTTTTTATTCTTTAAAGAAAGAATGAAATTCTTTTTTATATTATCGCTAATTCTCTTACCTGCAATAAGAACAAGGATAACAAAGATTAAAGTGACAGGGGCAAGAACACTTTTAAAAGAGCCACCAAGATTAATGAGACTAATTCCAAAAGGAATCATGAGTGTGATACAAAATGTTGCACCGACAACTGGAATAGTACAATTAGTTACAATCCCCCCAGTGATTACTCCTAACATAATACAAATTGTAACAAAGAGATCTGTTGATTTCATTAAGGGGGCAACGTGATGGAAAGGGACTGCATAAATTTGACTTGCTATAATGGAGATAAAACAAATGATTATAATCCAAGTCGTTGTATCATGATTCGTTCTCTCGTAAATAATATGAACGTATTGCCTAATGAAGAAGTAAAGAAGAGCAACAAAAGATAACACTACTATTTGATTGTCTGAAAGATACTGATGAACAGAATAAATGAAGGCACTAATTCCAAAGAAGACAGTTAGATTAACACCAAAAGGTCTATAGAGCATGTCTTTAACAAGCTCTGTCTTTACCTCATCTTGAATGTCTTCCTCTCTCAAATCATCCATAGTCAAAAAAAAAGGGAGCAAATGCTCCCTTTCTCGCTTTTATTTATGCCGCGATAGGCGGAATATTTTTATTATTCTTGTTCGCTGATTTGAAGTTATTTCTATTGTTTTTCTTATATTCTTTCCAGTCTACAAGAGCAATATCTAAAACTTCATCTATTGTCTTAACAGGAATGAAGTTTAACTTCTTTCTGTAATCCTCTGGGATATCTGCAAGATCTTTCTTATTACCCCATGGAATAACAACAGTACCAATTCCCATTCTCATCGCTGCAAGAGCTTTCTCTTTAAGTCCTCCAATTGGAAGTACTTTACCAGTTAGAGTAATTTCACCAGTCATCGCAACATCTTTGCTTACTGGAACTCCAGTGCAAAGAGAGACGAGTGCTGTTGTAAGAGTGATACCTGCTGAAGGACCATCTTTCGGTGTCGCACCTGCTGGTAGGTGGATATGAAACTCATTTGTTTCAAACATATCCTCATCAATACAAAGATACTCAGCTCTACTTCTAATATAACCAATTGAAGTTTGAGCAGACTCTTTCATGACGTCACCTAATTGACCAGTAAGAGTGAGACCTTTTCCCTTCATAAGAGTTGATTCAATATAAAGAACTTCTCCGCCATGTGCTGTCCAAGCTAGTCCTGTACAAACACCTACTTCATCATGCTTCATATGTTCTTCTCTAGTAAATACTGGTGGGCCTAGATACTTCGTAACGGTGTCTTTAACGATGTGAGTTTTTCCAACATCACCTTTTGCAATTTTCATTGCAACTTTTCTACAAAGAGCACCGATTCTTCTTTCTAGATTTCTGAGTCCAGCCTCTGAAGTGTAGTGTTCGATAACACTTTGAACACCTTCTTCTGTGAATTCAATATGATCTTCAGTGATACCATTTTCACCCATTTGTTTAGGGATAATGTATCTCTTAGATATTTCTACTTTTTCTTCTCTTGTATATCCAGAAAGATTGATAACTTCCATTCTGTCTCTAAGTGGTCCTGGGATATTTTCTAAAACGTTTGATGTTGCAATGAACATAACGTTTGATAGATCGAAAGGAACATTTAGGTAGTGATCTCTGAATTCTTTATTCTGTTCAGGATCTAAAACTTCAAGAAGTGCTGATGATGGGTCACCTTTATAGTCACTGCTTAGCTTATCAATTTCATCTAGAAGAATAAGTGGATTATTTGTCTTAGCTTGTTTCATTCCTTGAATGAATCTACCAGGCATAGCACCAACATATGTTCTTCTGTGTCCTCTAATCTCTGCTTCATCTTTAACACCACCAAGAGATATTCTTACAAATTCTCTACCAATGGCGCGAGCGATTGATTTTCCAAGAGAAGTTTTCCCAACTCCTGGAGGACCTTGGAAACAAAGAATCGGCCCTTTCATCTCGCCACCTCTAAGTTGTCTAACTGCGAGGTATTCAAGAATTCTCTCTTTAACTTTATGAAGTTCAAAATGATCTTCATCAAGAATTTCAAGAGATTTATCAAGATCAATATTTTCTTCTGAAGAGGCAGACCAAGGAATATCAGTCATCCACTCCATATAATTTCTCATGATCGTAGACTCTGATGAATCAGGGTGCATCTTTTCAAGACGACCAAGTTGCTTAAGACATTCTTTTTCAATATCTTCAGGCATCCCAGCTTTTTCAATTTTGTCTCTGAACTCTTGAAACTCATCAACTGGTTCACCATTTCCAGGTGCTCCACCTTGCTCTCCAAGTTCAGATTTGATGGCCTTGATTTGTTCACGTAAGAAATACTCTTTTTGAGTCTTAGACATTTCACCTTTTGCAGCATTTTTAATTTTTTGCTGCATAGATAGTATTTCTAACTCTCTATTTAAGATTTCTGCGATTCTATGTAATCTCTCAATTGGATCAAGAGTTTCTAAAATGATTTGAGCTTCATTAACATAAAGATTTAAGTTCCAAGCGACTAGATTCGCAAATCTACCTGGGTCTTCAATATCTTCAAGAGTCATAAGAATATCAGGAGATAAAACTTTTCCAAGTTGAATCACTCTTTCAAGAGATTCTTTAACTGATCTCATAAGAGCTTTTGTAGCAATAGCATCAAGTGAAGGTGCGACCTCTTCTAACTTTTCCACTTTGGTTACATAAAATGGCTCAGTTTGTTTGAAGTCAACAATTCTAACTTTCGCTAAACCCTGAACAAGAATTTTAATTCTTCCGTCTGGTAACTTTCTTGTTCTTAGGATTGCAGATACTGTTCCAATGTCATAAATTTCAGACGGGCTTGGATGTTCAGCAACGATATCCTTTTGACTAGAAAGTAGGATCATTTCATTGGTGTGATTAATAGCGTAATCGACTGCTTTAAGTGATGACTCTCTACCTACAAATAAAGGGATAATCATAAAAGGATAAATTACGTGGTCTCTGGTTGGGAGGAGGGGTAACTCGTTCTTGAATTCTATACTTTCACCCTCGTAGTTTGTAACCATAATTGCTTCCTCCAAATTGTGCACACTGGCATAACAAGTTCCTTACTTTCTTCGGGTAATTGTGAAAGTTCTTTATAAATTTTTTAATAAAATTAGCTTTTTATGGTAGAAAAATAATTGAAATCTTTAGTCAAGATTCGCTAAAATTGCGAAATCAGTTTGTAGCAGGTGTTTTTAAAATATGGATCGTTTTAATCAGTTTTAAAAATATTTGCAAAAAATAATTAGTGGAGTTTTTATGTCAAATAAATTAGCTATCGTTATTCTCGCTGCAGGTAAGGGAACACGTTTAAAAATGGATGTCCCAAAGCCTTTGGCTCCACTTCATAATAACACTCTTGTTGATTATGTAATTAAGGAAGCGCGCGACCTTGGTGATCTTTTTCTTATCACAGGACATCAAAAAGAGCTGGTTGAAGAACATGTGATTTCTAGGCATGAAGGTTTTACAAAAGATAATTTCATTTTACAAAAAGAGCAGCTAGGAACAGGTCACGCCGTTCAAACATACTTTGAAGGAAATGCTAAGTCAGATGAATATGATTATACAATGATCATGTGTGCAGATACTCCTTTATTAACGAAGTCAGTATTAAGTGAACTTCTAGAGGAGTTGAACCAAGGTTATGATGCTGTTGTTGCTACCTTTAATGAAGAGACTCCTTTTGGATATGGAAGAATTGTTAGAGGTGAGAAAGGTTTTTCAATTGTAGAAGAAAAAGATGCAACAGAAGAGCAAAGAAAAATAACAGAGGTAAACTCCGGTCTTTATGTCTTTAAAACAAGTTACTTAAAGAAGCATTTATCAGGACTAAGTAATGATAATAAGTCTGGTGAGTTCTACTTAACAGATACTGTTAAAGAGGGGCTAAATGTTTCAGCAAAAATATTTTCAGATAAGAATCCTTTCATGGGCGTTAATGATCTGTTTCAACTCTCTGTAGTTGAAAGGAAATTAAAAAATAGAAACCATCGATTACTTATGATGGAAAATGGTGTTCGTTTCATTGATCCAGCACACTCTTATGTTTATACAGAAAATGTTGGCAGAGGATCTGTTATCTATCCAAATGTCCAAATAGATGACAAATCAGTTATTGGAAAAAATGTAACAATCGAAATGGGGGCCATTGTTAGAAATTCAATCATTGAAGATGGTGCACACATAAAAGCAAACACATATATTTCAGATTCTCATGTTCACGCTGAAGCTAAAATTGGTCCAATGGCGCAATTAAGGCCAGGAAGTACAATTGGTAAAGGATCAAAGCTTGGTAACTTTGTTGAGATTAAAAAGTCTGTAATTGGTGAAAAGACTAGTATTAGTCACTTAAGTTATGTGGGTGATGCTGAAATAGGCAATAAGGTAAATATTGGATGTGGTTTTATTACTTGTAATTATGATGGTGCGAACAAGCATAAAACAGTTATTGGTGATGGATCATTTATTGGATCTGATTCACAGATGATTGCTCCAATTAATATTGGTAAAGAGTGTTACGTTGCTAGTGGTTCAACAATTAACAAAGACTTGAAAGATGGAGACTTTGCGATTGCTCGTGAAAAGCAAGTGACAAAAGAAGGAATGGCAAAGAGATTCATTAAAAAATAATCGAAATAACTCTAATGAAGGCAACTCATTAAGTTTGATTTTGCGCTTCGCAAAACGCCTCTATTAAATTGGCAAAAAGCCTTTCTATTGGTATCTTTAGGCTCTTAATTCATCAAAAGGTTTGATTATGTGCGGTATTGTAGGTCACTTAGGACCACAGAATTCTGTCGATGTAGTTATTGAAGGTTTAAAAAGACTTGAATATAGAGGTTATGATTCAGCTGGTGTGAGTTTCATTTCATCAGATAATGAGTTAATGGTTTATAAGAAAAAAGGTGAAATCGCGAACCTTATTTCTGAACTTGACGGAAAAGATATTAAAGCTCGTTCAAGCATTGGCCATACAAGATGGGCAACTCATGGTGGCGTGAATGATCAAAATGCTCACCCTCACGCAGCGCCTGAAAGGGGTCTTTCAATGGTCCATAATGGAATCATTGAAAATGCTAATGAATTAAGAGATTTTCTTTCTTCAAAGGGACATAAATTTGAATCAGAAACTGATAGTGAGTGCTTTTTAAGACTTATGCTCTTTCACCTTGATGAAGGATTAGATATTAAAGACGCTGTTATTCAAAGTTTTAAAAAAATTAAAGGACATTCAGCTTTCGTTATTCTTTATAAAGAAACAGATGAAATTTATGCTATTAAAAATGGTGCGCCACTGGTTTGTGGGATCAATGATATTAATTCAGAGGCTTTTGTATCTTCAGATCCATATGCTCTAGCTGGTATGGCAAATAAGATCTACTTTCCTGAGAATGAAGTTCTTTGTCACCTCTCACCTTCAAATCAAAACATTTTGAACTTCTATGAGTTAAACGGCGAAAAGTCTAAGAGGTATACTGCTAAAGCTCAAAATATGGATCATGATCCAGCAGCAAAAGGTGATTACGAGCACTACATGCTAAAAGAGATTTTTGAACAACCTGAACTTATTCGTTCGCTCACGCAGTTCTATTTTAAAGGAGAAGGTAAGGATAGTCTTTTAAAAGCACTTAGCCTTCCTCGTAAGAATGTTCATATTACTGCCTGTGGAACTGCTTTTTATGCAGGTATGGTGATTAAAGATTTTATAGAAAAAGAAAATAGAATTCCATGTAAGTTAGAGATTGCAAGTGAATTTAGATATAGAAACCCTGTTCTATCAAATGATGAATTGGCTTTATTTATCAGCCAGTCTGGAGAGACTGCTGACACACTTGCTGCTCAACAGCTCTGTAAAGAACATGGTGTAAAGACTCTCTCAATAGTGAATACAGAGGGATCTACTCTTTATCGCGATTGTGATGCGAATCTTCTTATTCGTGCAGGGATTGAAATTGGTGTTGCTTCAACTAAGGCATTCACTCAACAGGCTCTAACTGGCTATCTTCTTTCTCAAGTTATTAAGCACAATGGTATGACTGATGAAGTGAGAAATTTATTATCAGGTAAACTATCTCTTCTTGCGGAGAGAATTGATAACCTTCTCGCTAGAGAAGATGAAATTAAAGCGATTGCAAAATCAATTTATCAGTACAATGGTTACTTTTTTACAGGTCGAGGGATCTATTTTCCAATTGCTCTTGAAGGTGCACTTAAGCTTAAAGAAATTGCTTACGTACATGCAGAAGGGTATGCCGCAGGTGAGTTGAAGCATGGACCGATAGCTCTTATTGATGATCAAAAAGTAAATGTCGCTCTTGTTGGGCCAGAGCTTTTTGAAAAAACTGTTTCAAATATACAAGAAATTAAAGCAAGAGATGGGATTATCGTTTCAATTGGTCCAAAAAATAATAAAGAATTAGATGAGATTTCAGACTACTACTTTGGAGTTGAACTTGAAGGGCTAGAGGATCTAAGTCCTATTTGCTTAAATATTGTGAATCAACTTCTATCTTATCATATTGCAAAACTTCTAGGCACAGATATCGATAAGCCTAGGAATCTCGCCAAATCAGTAACAGTTGAATAGGGAGAGTTGTGGATTTAAGCCACTTAAATTTAAAGCAGAAACAGGCGGTTGTAGAAACTGAAGGTCCAATGATGATCCTTGCTGGAGCAGGATCTGGAAAGACAAGAACACTTGTTTCAAGAATTACTTATCTCTTAGAAGAAAAAAATGTAAGCCCGTATCAAGTCTTAGCGTTAACATTTTCCAATAAAGCTGCTGGAGAGATGAGAGACCGTGTTTCTCGTGATGTCAGTGCCGATATCGGTGCACTTCAAATCACTACTTTTCACTCTTTTTGTGCTCGTGTCTTGAGATCCGAGGCCAATCACATTGGACTTAGTAAGAACTTCACCATTTATGATACTTCAGAAGCTAAGACCGTTGTTAAAGGAATATTAAATCGTCGAGGAATCTCTCAAAAAGATGTTTCGCCTTTTGAAGTTCTATATTTTATTGATGACCTTAAGAACACAGGTCATTATCCAGGTCGTAATATTGAAGACAAGGATTACGAGGTTGATAAATCTGACATGTTCTTTGATATGTATCTTGAATACGAAAGAGAAATTCATAAGTCCAATGCAACAGACTTTGGTGGATTAATCACTGGTGTTATTCAATTATTCGAAAAGTATCCAGAAGTCTTAAAAAGGTATCAAGAAAGATTTCGATACATTCTTGTTGATGAGTACCAAGATACTAACAGAGCTCAATTTGATTTAGTTTGCATGCTGTCAGCACAGAAAAGAAATATTTGTGTTGTTGGTGATGAAGACCAGTCTATTTATTCTTGGCGTGGAGCTGACATTAGAAATATTTTAGACTTTGAAGAAGTTTTTCCTGATGCAAAACTTTTAAAGTTAGAGCAAAATTATCGTTCGAGTAAAAATATTATTGATGCCGCAAGTGCTGTCATTGCTCGTAATACCCAGAGAAAGGGTAAGAAGATGTGGACGGACAATACAGAAGGTAATTCAATTGAGATTGTAGAATGTCACAATGATAAAGAGGAAGCTGAGTTTGTCGTTAATAAAACAAAAGAGACGGTAGCTGAAGGTTCGCCATATGATGAGATTGCTGTTTTTTACAGAACTAATTCTCAATCTAGGTTAATTGAAGATGCTCTCAGAGCTTCAAATATTCCTTACCGTGTCGTTGGTGGGATAAAATTTTATGAAAGAAAAGAGATTAAAGATCTTCTTGCTTATATAAGAATTGTCGTCAATGACAAGGACTCTTTGGCCATAAGTAGAGTGATTAATGTTCCTACAAGAGGAATTGGTGCTACGACAATTAGAAAAATCGAAGAAGAAGCAATAAAGAATGCTCAGTCTTTGTGGGAAGTTGTTGTTAATATTGTGGATAACCCAGAAGAATATAAACACATTAGACTTACAACTCGGGTTAAGAATTCTCTTTCGCACTTTGTTCAAGTAATTAATGACGCTAAATTAGCAGATCAGACAGCAGCACCATCAGATGTCTTTGAAAAACTTCTTTATGAGTCAGGTTATTGGGAGATGCTAAGAGCAAAGAAGGATTATGAGTCACAAGCAAGAATGGAGAACCTACAAGAGCTAGGTAATGCTATTTCACAATTTGAGATGAGTGATGCAAATGCGAATCTTCAGTCATTTCTTGAGACTATTACTCTTGATCAAAACAATAATAGTGAAGACGAAGAAGAGTCTAAATTAGGTGAAGTTTCCTTGATGACAATTCATGGCGCCAAGGGACTAGAGTTTAACCATGTTTTCGTCACTGGAGCTGAAGAAAATATTTTTCCAAGCTATCAGAGTATGGAAAATGGAGAGGAGAGCATAGAAGAGGAAAGGCGTCTTTTTTATGTTGCAATGACTAGGGCGATGAAGATGCTCTATATCTCATTTGCTCAGGCAAGAATGCTCTTTGGTCAGTTAAGGTTTAATGGACCTAGCCGCTTTATTCATGAAATCCCTAATAAGTTTTATAATTGGGAAAAGATTGGTGGTGGAAAGCAGCAATTCTTTAATGATGAAAATGATGATTGGGATGATTTTTCAGATCCAGAGTATGATGAGCCTGTTTATCAAGTTCAGACAAGTCAGGCTAAAAAAAGTCGTTTTCCTAAAGGTTCAAAAGTTGTTCACTCCTTATATGGAGAAGGAAAGGTGCTTGCTTCAGAAGGGCCTCATGGTGAAGAAAAAGTAACTATTCAGTTTAGGGATGGTGCGAAGAAGAAGTTTATGGCAAAGTTTGCCGGTTTAACGGTTTTATAAATTTTTATTCTCTGACTAAAATTCTTGGTCTGATCAAAATAATTCAATCTAAAGCTTACTTTTTCAGGTACTGGAATTACTTGAATGTCCTTGTATAATAGACCTTAGAATAATATTTAATTTAAACACGGGGATTTGATGCAGAAAAAGACCATGCTAAAAACTGGCATTTTCTTTTTGGTTTTATTCTCTCTCTTTGCTGGGGGAGTTGTATATATTGCTAAAGAAAAACTCAATCCGAATGAGCTAAAGGTTCTCTTGATCTCTGAAGTTCAAAAAATCGTTCCCAATGCAAATGTGAAAACTTCCAATGTAAGTCTTTCCTTGGGACTTTTACGTTCTTCATTAAACCTCAATGATTTTGAAATTAGTTTAAATAATGAAAAAAACAAACCTCTTTTTAGTGTGAAAAATATTGAAATAAAAATTCCTTTCTGGGCCATGATTTTTGGAGGAGGAAAGATCAATTTGAATATTGATAAGCCTCTCATAAATTACATAGAGTATGAAAAATTATCGAATATTGAAACGGCGATGTTAGCAAAAGACAATAAAGGGAATAAAAAAGATAAGCCAAGTGAAAAGACGGAGAGAGATGGTACAGATCATAATAACCTTGTCTTCCCTGGTTTTATAGCAGCTAGTCACCTAGACGTTCATATACAGAACCTTAACTTAAATTATTCATTAAGAGATAAATCTAGTGGAACATTGAAATTTGAAAAACTGATTTTAAAAGATCTTGGTTTGACGACGACCACTGCATTTGAGGTGAAGTCTTCAGTTGTTTTAATGAAAGGGCATTCTAATGAAACAAGTTTAAATATGCTTGCAATTGGTGAGACAAAACTATCTGACTATCTCGTTGACGAGAAATTAAAAATACGTCTCGCAATATCTTTAAGGAATATAAAGAATCAAAATCTCAAAAGAGAAATTGGAGTTTTATCTGTTAATACTGACCTTGTCTTAAATAAGTTAAATAATATTAGTGGTTCACTAAAAGTATTACTTGAAGAAAAAGATTTTATAAGTTCAAAATTACAAAGGGTCGACGATAAAATAATATTGAGTGATTTAAAATTAACTCTTGGACTAAAAGATGTTGCAGATATAGTACTTGGACCAGTGTTATTGCCTTTAAAGCTCACAAAATCACATCAATTTAAAGTTAATGGGAGCCTTAATATTAATGATAAAATTACTCCAAACCTCAAATTTTCTCTAAGTGAGCCAATTGAAATCAATAGTAATGCTTTGGTCTTATCTTCTCAATTGAATGGTTCTTTTGAAAAAGAAGACTTGAAGATTGTTCTTGATAATGATCTTTGGTCAGGGAAATCAATTGTAATACTGAAAACAAAGTTAAATTTGAAAAAAATTAATCCGAAAAATCTTAATCCAGTATATATTCAACTTGAAAATAGAGATATTAAAGTTCCTTCTAGTCTGATTGTTTCAGAACAAAAGCTTGGTGGCGAAAAAGATGTTTCTGGGAAAAATACTAATGAAACTAATAAGAACGATGGGGAGTTAAAAAAACTTCCACATCTACCTTTTCCTGTCGACTACTCTACAACGTTTGAAAATGTTGATGTAAATGGAATTGTTGCAAATGGTTCTCTTACAATTAAAGGAAGTGGAGACACTCTATTTCTTGAATCAAAAAAATTAAAACTAGATGACTCACTAGTGAATTTGTCTGTAAAGACTAAAATATTAGATTATTCATTAAAAAATGAGATTTCTGCGACGGTTGAAAATTTTGATCTGAGCAGTACTGAAAAATTTATTTCTTCTGAAGAGTTTAAATCAATTACGGGAAAAATGTCGGCGAAACTAAATGGTTTTGTTGAGGGAGAAAAATTTAATCTCAAGCTAAGAACTAAGGTAAGCGATGGGGAGATATCTCAAATAGATATAAGAAAAATGACAGAAGGTCTTGCTGAAAATGTGAGTAAGTATACCAGTCTTACTAAGAGTGACCTTATCTTTGACGGAAAGTTTAATAAGCTTGAACTTAATGGAGAGTTCAATGAAAAATCTCATCGATATAGAAGGTTTACTTTTATAGATAATAAAAAGAAAGTGAAAGTTAATGGCAGTGGCTTTGTTCGCCTGTCAGGAAAAAGTAAGCTGAACTTGAAGGTCTATGCTTATTCATCTCGCTTAAAGAAAAAGATGAAAAAGGAAGTTGGAACAACAGTTCTTCCTATCGATCTTTTAGGAACGGGTTATGAATTAGTTCCAGATTATAAAAAGACCATTAAAAAAGTTGGAAAAAGAGTTGCAAAAGCTCAAGTTAGAAAACAAGGGAAAAAACAGCTAAAAAAAATAATTGATAAACAATTTGAGAAGAACAAAGACCTTAATAAATTAATTAAGAAAGAAAAGGTCGATAAATTACTAAAAGGATTATTCCAATGAGTCCAAAGATACCAGTTCTGCGATGGCAAAATGAGCATCTAGAGCTTTTAGACCAAAGATATCTTCCTCATGAGCAAAAAATAGTAAAGGTTAAAAATGTTGAAGATTGTTATCATGCAATTAAAGACATGGTTGTAAGAGGTGCACCTTTGATCGGCACAACAGCTATTTATGGAGCGATATTATCGGTTTTAAATAATGATGATTTCCATTTATCTTTGAAAAGGCTAGAAAGTGCAAGACCGACTGCCGTTAACTTAAGTTTCGAACTTAAGCAGTGTTTAAAAATTTATGAAGAGGTTGGAAAAGAGGATGCATTAACAAGCTTACTTGATTATGCAAAAAAACAATATGATCAGCTCCATGCAGACAATCTGAAAATGGCTGATATCGCTTTGAAAGAACTCGATCAGACGATAAATAAAGAAAAATATAATCTTGTAACAATATGTAATACTGGCTATCTCGCTTGTGGAGAAGTTGGAACTGCTCTTGGGGTAATTTCTGAAGCTCATAGAAGAGGTAAGTTGAAAAAAGCATATCCAACAGAGACAAGGCCCTATCTTCAAGGATCAAGACTAACTTGTTATGAGTTGCAAAGTGAAGATGTCCCGTATGAACTCATTGTAGAGGGAGCATTTTCATATGTATTAGAGAATTTAAATATAGACGCTATTTTTGTAGGTGCAGATAGGATTGCGAAAAATGGAGATACCGCTAATAAAGTAGGTACCTCAACACTCTCTATTGTAGCTAAAAACTATGGTATTCCCTTCTATGTTGTAGCTCCATCAAGTTCATTTGATTTATCAACTTTAAATGGCGGAGATATAGAAATAGAGATGCGTCCAGATGAAGAAATAACTCAAGTGTTTGGAAAAAAAATAGCTCCAAATGGAACTAAAACAGTAAACCCTAGTTTTGACGTTACTAAAAATACATTTATAACGGGGATCATTTGTGAGAAGGGTATAATTAAGAGCTTCACAAACGATGAAGTGCAAAGGACGATTAGTGAAGAATAGAGCTTCAATTGATATTGGTTCTAATAGTTGTATATTACTTATCTTAGATGATGATAAAAATATTCTATATGAAGAAGCTAGAATAACAGCTCTGGGTAAGAACCTTGATGATAACAAAATATTTCGCGAAAAATCCATGAAGGACACTCTTGAAGCACTAGAAGCATATTCTGATGTTTGTAAAAAATTTAATATATCACCCAACGAAGTTGTGCTGACAGCAACTGAAGCTTCAAGAGTAGCTAAAAATGCTATAGACTTCTATGATGAGGTTGAGAAGAGAATAGGATTTAAAGTAGATCTGATTTCAGGTGAACAAGAAGCTTATTACACGGCTCTTGGAGTCTCTTTAATGTCTCCATCTAACGATGATGAAATAGTTATTATGGATATTGGAGGAGCATCAACAGAACTTGTCAAAGTTAGACTGAATCCATTTGCCATTTTAGAGACTATTTCGACCGCTGTGGGTTCTGTAAGAGCTACAGATTGGCTTGAGCATGACTCTTTTGATGAAAATATTGTAGAAGCAACAAAAAATCTAAAGTTTGAAAATTATAAAAATCGACCGTTAGTTTGTGTTGCAGGCTCAATGACTTCAATAGCTATGATGCTATCAGATAAAAAAGAATTCGACGCGGGATTTATTAATTCTCTAAAAACAAATAGTGAAGTCTATATAAAAGAGACATCACCCTTAATGGAACAGAGTAAAGAAAGTCTTGAAGGTCGCTTTTCATTTTTAGGAAAAAGAATACACTCTATAGTTGGTGGCATTAAAACGTCACAGTTTTTCATAAGTAATCTTGGTCCAAGTGATATTTCATTTTCTACTTATGGGCTACGTTATGGAACTCTGTTATCTGGAGACTTTGAAAAAGAGGGAGTGAAAAGTTGAAAGCATATGAAACAAATGAAGTACAAAAGGATACCGTTCTATTTAAAGAGGGCTTTAATGACCAGTTTATATATCTCATAAAAAGTGGAGAGGTTATAAATTTCAAAGATCATGGTGGCCGAATTGTGCCAATTAAGTACTGTGCAGATAAAGACTTTGTTGGTGTGAACGATAAGTTCCTAACGCGTTGTAAGAGTAGTGCCGTGACTTTATCATTTA
>NZAF01000129.1 GCA_002686115.1 Halobacteriovorax sp.
CCCTTACCTTCAGGTATTCTTTTTAACCTCTTTAGATCAATTTTTGACTTGATAGAGGCACTTTCAAGGTCATGATTATAGATTTGACCTTTTTTACATGATAGATCCTCTAAAATATCGCCCACTGTTACGGGTGGATGATACTTTGTTCTCGTTTCAATATCATGAGTTATTTTTGGAAATTTAATTTCTTTATTAACCTTTGAGCCTATAAAAATTGTTCTTCTTCTTTTCTCAGGGACTCCGTAGTGATGTGCGCTTAATACTTGAACATCTAGGTGATACCCAAGAGACTTAAAACGTCTAAAGATGGCCTTCAAAGTATGTTCATTTTTTTTGGCCAATAATCCCGTAACATTTTCAATAACAACATAGGTTGGCTTTGTGAGCTTTACAATTCTTATAAACTCTAGAAAAAGTTGATTTCTTGTATCTAGAGGATCTCCTGGACCCACTGTTGAAAATCCCTGACAAGGAGGACCACCGACTACTAAGTCAACATTATTGCCTTCAAGAAGCTTTAATACTTCTTTGTTACTAAGCTTTCTAATGTCACCTTGATATGTTCTTGCGCTCTTATGATTCTTTTTGAAAGTCTCTATTGCGTGCTTATCATGGTCGATTCCTAGAATACACTTCATGCCAGCTAATTCTAGCCCACATGAAAACCCACCAGCACCACTAAAGATGTCTATAAATTTAAACTTACCGTGTTTTTGCATATCTCATCCATAAAAATATGTTCTTTATAATTATCTCTTTAACCACGTACAATTGTCAATTATTTTAATAACTTATTAAAGCGATTTACTTTCCTCATCTGGTAAAGCCCACCTCCCTTAGTATATACTAAAAGAGGGATTGAATTAATGGATATTAAGCAAGGTCAGACAATCATTATTGGCATGGATGGTGGAATTGAATCTGCTGTGGCTGCCTACCTTTTAAAAAAGCAGGGTTATCAGTGCATTGGGATCTCTGTTGTTTACTTAGATAATGATGAGGAATTTAAGCCTATTTTCGAGTCCTTTATCCCTGATGACCTAGAGCACATAAAATCAATTTGCCGCGCCTTAGAAATACCTTTCTATGCAACAAATGCCTCTGAAAACTTCTTTTATCGTGTCTCTAAACAAATAGTGTCGGCCCGCTTAAGTGGTAATCGCTATGAACCTCAAGTGGATCGAACGATTGTTCTTTTATCTACTCTTATTGAAAAAGCAAAATCATTTGGTAGTGATGTGATAGCCACAGGCCATGCGTGTAAGATCTTAAAGAATCACAACACCAATATGTTAAATCTCTATACAACTAATGATTCTAGAGAAGACGATAGTTATTATCTTTCTAAAGTTCCATACGAGTTTTTAAAACATATTTATCTTCCTGTATCTGATCTAAAAAAAGATGAGGTTTTAAAAATATCTAAGTTAATCCCCGTAGAGTTTAGGTTAGATAAAGAAAAAAGAAGGGAAAATAGACTTAATATAATGAAACATGAAGAGCTGTATAAATATGTTCATAAGCATGCGGCTCCATCACTTAGAAATGATGGGCTCATCATGACTTACTATGATAGCTCGACTCTTGGAGATAATGAGGGAGTAGAAAAATACTTTATTGGTCAACCAGAGTTTCCTATCAAAAATAAACCTAATCTTGATAAAGAATCAGTTGTATCTCGTATTGTTCCGTCTCAAGGAATGATTTATGTAGATAAAAGAAATAAACTCTTTTTCAATCACTGTTATCTCATAAAATTCTCTTATGAAGAAAACCTTAACCGCTCGCTTCCTATTGATGCCTATGCGATGATTTCTCCTAGGGCCGAATTAAAAAAATGTAAGGCCTACTTTAAGAATAATCGTTGTGTTTCAATTTATTTTAAAGATGATATTGAAGGTCTATGTCCTCGAGGCAGTTACATTGTTCTATATAATAAGTCTGGCCCTGGAGCACGTGTTATTGGTGGTGGAACGGTAAGATACTCAGGTTACTTTGATGAAGATACCTACAGAACTCTTCCTAAAACTAAAGACGAAGAAGAAAAGGTCATTGAAGATAAGGCAAAGAAAAAAGAATTAGGGTTTTAATATTAAATTATATAATACGCTTATATTTTTTTTGATGTTCTCACATCTTTCACATGCAATCAGTCTAAGAGATTATGATAAGGCTCCACGTTCGGGCTCTCATTTAAGTAAAGTCGTCAAGAAAATCGAGAAAGAAGATCTTCATAAGAACTTACTTTCTTTTATCAAGAACTCCAGACCAAGTAGGATGATAACCTCAAAAGGTCATAAAAGTGCGAGAGAATATATCGTTAAATATATAAACTCAAAAACTAATAAAAGTGGACAGGTTTCAATTGATTCTTTTTCACCTGACTTTCCCGAGCTTATAGATAGTTATAAATTGAAGTTGTCTAAGATTAAAGCGAGCCTTGAAGCAAATAAATCTAAGGATCAGTCAAAAGACAAAGAGCTTTTAAAAGTTCAAAATTTCACGAAAAGCTCTATTGATTTCTTTAAGAAGTCTCAAGGCTTAAAGGGCCATAATATTGTTTGGGAAAAAACAGGAAGTGATAAACCTGATGAGTATCTCATTCTAGGGGCGAATTATGATACGATGAATATCGATCAGTTAAGCTATGAGCTAAAGCCTGATTCTAAGCAACCTGGCGCAGATAATAATGGCTCAGGTGTTAGTGTTCTTTTAAGTCTCATTGAGCTTTTAAGTGAGCTTGAATTAAAGCGCTCTATCATGATTGTTTTTTTTGACTTTGGTGAAGTAGGGCAACTTGGACTTAAGAGTTTTTATAATAAGTACATTGATGATAATAAAAGTAAAAAGATAAAGGCCTATTTTCATTTAAAAATGCTTGGTCATGATTCTAAAATAAATGATAAGAAAAAGCGTTATGGAAATATGCTTGCCTATACTTCTCATAACTCTCAAAAACTATTTGAAAAAGAGTCATCAATATTAAAAGAATTTTATAAGTATGCTAGATTCATTAATAAGAGAGTACGATTTGATCAAAGCACAAAAGACTTTATTTATCCTGATTCATCTTACTTTCGTCGTGCAGATATCCCGACAATAATTTTTAGCCAAGATATCGAAAATGACTATAATAAGAAGAGAATTAACACTGAGAATGACTTCCCAGAAACCTTAAATATTAAAACTTTATACGCTTCTTACAAATATCTTGCACAGGCCACTTCTCATTGGCTTTTAGATCTCTAAATCCCCTATCTTTCTTATAGCTTATCTTGCTTTTTTGCGTAAATTTGATAGATAAGTGCAATGGAAAAGCAAAAGACTGTCATTGTTGGAATGAGTGGAGGAGTTGATTCTTCTGTCTCTGCCTTGTTGTTAAAAAAACAAGGTTACAACGTTATTGGCATGTTCATGAAAAACTGGGAAGAGAAGGACGAGAATGGTGTCTGCCAATCTGCAAAAGAATATGCAGATGTCGTTAAGGTATGTGAGAAATTAGATATACCTTATTATAGCGTAGACTTTGTAAACGAGTATCGTGACAATGTCTTTTCTTACTTTTTAGACGAATATAAGAAAGGAAATACTCCTAATCCAGATATCCTTTGTAATAGAGAAATCAAATTTAAAGTCTTTTATGAAAAAGCGATGCAGCTTGGTGCGGACTATTTAGCAACAGGTCACTATTGTCAAAAGATTGAGACTTCAATCGGCACTAGTCTTGTTAAGGGTAAAGATAATAATAAAGACCAAACATACTTTCTCTACACAATGAAAGAGGATGTTTTAAAGAACGTTCTTTTTCCAATTGGTCACCTTGAAAAAAGTGAAGTTAGAGAGCTTGCAAAAGAATATGATCTAGTCACGCATAATAAAAAGGACTCAACTGGTATTTGCTTTATAGGAGAGAGAAATTTTAAAAACTTCTTATCTCAATATATAAAAAGTGGGCACGGTGAATTTCAGACCCTTTCTGGTGAAACTGTAGGAAAGCACAGCGGGGTTTCTTTTTATACTGTAGGCCAAAGAAAGGGCCTAGGACTTGGTGGGCCAGGTGAGCCTTGGTTTGTCGTTGGAAAAAATGTTTCAGATAATGTGGTTTATGTAGAAAGAGGCGAGTTACACCCAGCGCTTTTTACAGACCACCTATACGCTACAGACCTCTCTCTTATTAATGGAGAAAAGCTAGAAGTAGGCAAGAAGTTAATGTCCAAGGTTCGCTATCGACAAAAAGATCAAGAATGTCTTGTTGAGTCTTATCATGATGGTGTTTACAAGATATCTTTTACAAGGCCTCAAAGAGCAATTGCAACAAGGCAATCAATTGTATTCTACGATAATATTGATGGTAATGAAGTTTGTTTAGGTGGTGCTATCATTGAGAGACCTGGGCAGAGCTTTTATGAAAGAGATATCGTCGTTGATCAAAAAGAAAGTCACTTCACCATAGGTTAGGATCATTTAAATCCATATCTTTTTTCTTAAAATGAGCTTTTTTCTCAAATGACTGACAATTCATACCGCTCTCATTTCTCACTAGTTGAGATGGCATCGACATTGATTTGAAATTATACTTTCGACAGCCCCTAGGCCTATCTTTTTCCCAAGTGTTAAAATAATGAACACATTGTAGGCAATTGATTCTCTCCATGACTCCTCCATGTCGTGATTTCATTATAACAAGAGCTCTGATGCCTATTTTCTTCCTCGAAAATAATGCCTGTGGGACGAATTTTGTTTAAAAAGTATAAAAAATAGACAGGAAATGTAAAAAATACACGGCTATCTGATTGAAATTATTGAGATTTATTTGTATATGTTTTAAACGATGACAAATTTATGACCAATCTTTTGACCCTTACTCTACAACATTTCAGTTATTTACGAAGGTATAAATTGGCATTAACTATGCATATATACGTACAGGTGGGAGCCTTACAAAAAGGATGAGATGAGTAGAACAAGTAGCCATGATTTGAATGAAAACAATGTGATTGTTACATTTCCTGCTTCGAAAAACTTTAAGCCTGTAGAAGAGATTAAAAACCCATTGGTTAAACTCAAGGAAGAAGTTAAGGAGTCTAAGTCATTTAATGAGCGTATCGCTCTTAATTTACCAAATGAGGTGAACAATCTGACTGAAGTTAGTCACTCACTAGAAGTAAGACTGAATGTTCTCGAAGAAATTGAGGCACGTCTTAAATTTTACGTGGATGATCTAGAGGCCGAGGTTTTAAAAAGTCACTTTGACTAATTCAATCATTAAAACATCTTAAATTAAGAAGGAAGACTTTGGTCTTCCTTTTTTTTTGTCATTTAAAAATATTGTGCTAGGCTTATAAAGTTCTTTTTTAAGAAGATATGAGGAGTTTTAAATTGGAACTTATTTTAGATTTCTTGTCCAAATTTGTGACTCAATTTCAAACGCCAACCCTTGCATTCCTTATTGGTGGTGCACTTCTAGCTGCTTTTAAAAGTAAGCTCTTTATTCCTGATGCTATTTATAAATTAATTGTCTTTGTCCTCTTAATGAAAATAGGTATGAAAGGGGGGATAGAGATTAGAAACGCCGATCTTACAACAATGCTCTTACCTGTTCTCTTTGCTTTTTTATTGGGGCTAATCACTGTTTATTTAGGAGTCTTTTTCTTCTCATGCATAGATAAAGTCAAACAAGTTGATGGTATCGCAACAGCTGGCCTATTTGGTGCGGTAAGTGCTTCTACTCTTGCTGCTGCTATGGTTGTTCTTGAGCAGGAAAGTGTGCATTTTGAAGCTTGGGTACCGGCCCTTTATCCATTCATGGATATTCCTGCTCTTGTGCTATCGATTGTTCTTGCAAATATTCATATTAAAAAAGAAGAGGGGAAAACGAAGAAAGAAATCGATATAAAGGGAATCATTAAATCAAGCTTAAGAGGCTCAGCTCTTTCTGCTTTATTACTTGGTCTTTTTTTAGGCTTCTTAGCTAAGCCCGATGAACTCTTACATACTTTCTATGAGCCATTATTTAAGGGATTTCTCTCAATGCTTATGCTTGTCATGGGAATGGAAGCCTATTCCCAAATTCATGAATTAAAAAAAGCTGCTCATTGGTTTATTTTGTATGGTGTGTTTGCACCAATTATAAATGGTCTCTTGGCCTTTGGCCTAGGTTATATTGCGCATATTACTGTTGGTTTTAGTCCTGGGGGAGTTATTCTCTTCTCTGTAATAGCTTCATCAAATTCTGATATCTCAGGACCTCCTACCTTAAGGGCTGCCATACCAAGTGCTAATCCCTCAACATATTTGGGAGCGTCAACAAGTATTGGTACACCTGTTGCGATCGCAATTTGTATTCCTTTATTTATTTCTTTGGCCGAAATTGTATTTTAAACTTTGGAGAATTTATGGAAATTCATCATGCTAAAAAAGTCGTTATTATCACTGAAAAACTCATCTCTGAAAGTGTATGTGAGCTGATAAAAGACAGTCATGCTAGTGGTTATACAATATGTAGTGTTGGCGGAAGTAGTGAGAGAAATGTAAAGTCTAGCGATGATGGAGCCTCAGTTGTGGGTGACTTTTCAAATGTAAAAATTGAGGCCATCTTAAAAGATCAAGACGAAGCATTACATCTCATTGAGATGGTTGTTGATGAGTTTTTTACAGATTTTTCAGGTATTTGTTTCATTGAAGATGTTCAGGTTTTAAGAACGTCTAAATTTTAAAAAATTTTTCTTATGAATTGATTAATTTAAATCAATATATTAATTTTGGAGATAACAAGAAAATTTTATATCAAATTTTAAAAAATACAACAGGACTTCAAATATGAAAAAAAATTCTCTCTATAAAAGCTATAAAGGATTTAAGATACTTCTTGTATATCCCAATATACAGTTGTGCGAAATGATGCCTTATTCGATAGGACTTTTAACAGCTTTGTTAAGAAGAGAAGGATTTACAGTCGATTTATTTGATACGACATTTTATGTAGATAAAGTTAA
>NZAF01000130.1 GCA_002686115.1 Halobacteriovorax sp.
CTTGCTCTTAATCTCATTCCTTGGATTGACTCTGCTGTTGATAATGGACAGACAAGAGAAGAGTGGAAGGCGATGAGTGAAACAAATAAAATTTTAAATTCTAAAAATCCAATTCCAATAGATGGAACATGTGTGAGAATTGGGGCTTTGAGGTCGCACTCTCAAGCATTAACAATAAAATTAAATAAGACGACATCAATTGAGACGATAGAGGAACTCTTAAAAAATAACAGTGAGTGGACTGAATTTGTTGAAAATTCACCTGAAGTCACTAGAGATAAGTTAAATCCTCGCTACGTCTCAGGAACACTTAAGACAACAGTAGGGCGTGTGCGAAAAATGAATCTAGGTGATGACTATATAAATATCTTCACTAGTGGTGACCAACTGCTATGGGGAGCAGCAGAGCCTTTAAGAAGGATGATGAATATACTTCTATGATTGATCTAAGTAATACTCAGATAAATGATTTTGAGCGAGATGGCTTTTTGGTCATTAAAAATGTCTTTAATAGTAAAGAAATTGATGAGATTAAAAGTCTCTATGATCAACTATTAAATGAAGCGAGTAAATATAATAAACAAAGCTATCTTGGAGATGATGCACATTTTATATTTGAGAATTCTTTTTTAAATAGGATTGTCTGGTGCGGTGGTAGGATTAAGCGGCTTCTTGAAATTTCTGAAGATGAGAGAATATTAAGGCCTGTTTCCACCTTACTTAAAACTAAGAATATGACCCAAATTATAAACCAGGCACATTTTAAGCTTCCTGGTGAAAAAATAGAATTTTCTTGGCACCAAGATAGCGAGCATAGACGTTATGGTACAGAACTTTGGAAAGATGTCACAGGAGAGGGAAGTTATATTCAAACTGTCATGGCCGTTGACGAAATGACTGAAAAGAATGGTCCATTACGAGTGATTCGTGGCTCTCATAAGCACGGCCATCTTAATTTAAGAGATAATAAAAATACTATTGATGATTTTCCAAAAGAAGACATTCTCACACTTAAGATGAAAGAGGGGGATATTGTTTTATTTGGTCCCTATCTCATTCATGGATCTTCATTTAATGAGACAAACCACCAGAGAAGAGTTTTTATTAATGGTTATTGTGCCTCAGGAGCAAATAAAAAAGACTACCCGGGAATAGGAAAAGGTCGAGAGCTAAAATTGAGCTAATCCACAGACCAGTCAATATCTTTAACTTTTTGATAGCGAAATTCACTTAATGCTGTTTGAGCATCTTCAGCTCTCGTCATAGTTCTTTCACTTCCAATATGAGAACGAAATGATTTATCTATTTTTGTCACTTTATCTTTTGAAAGTTTTTTTTCTTGAACAACTGTTTTGTAGAGCTCGTAACTTTTTCGTTTTTTTCTAATGATTTGATTTCCATCTCTTTTTACTTCTACAAGACCGAACTTGGGAGCATATCCATCTGCCCACTCTAAGTTGTCTGTCATCGACCACCAAATATATCCCATGATAGGAACACCATCATTTATCGCTTGTTTTAATGCTTTTAAATGTTCAGTCATATATTTTTCGCGAATGATATCTTTTGAGTCACTCATTCCATTTTCAGTGATAAAAATGGGAAGTTTGTATCGTTTGTAAAATATCATAAGCATTTCATAGAGGCCTTTGGGATAGATGGCCCTACCAGAGTCACTATATTCAAAGTGCTCACTTAAGACTAGTTTTGAGCCCTGTAAAACTTCGGCACCATAGTAATTAATACCAAGAAAATCTAGATGATTCTTGATCAGATCTATGAAAAGAAAGTTAAACTTCTTCCATGATATTTTTGCACTTAAACTACCAAGAAAATCTTCTCCAATATAATAGGCCAAATTATGTGCTACGCTTATAGGCGCATCAGAAAAACTTTTTATAATTTTATATGATCTAATATGTGCCTGAGAAACGTTATTTAAAGCTTTGTCATAAGTTCCTTTAAATGGACCTATATTAAATAATCCCAGCGCTCGAGGCGGGTTTGGGTTGGGCCAAAAGTCTGAAAGTTGAGTCAGTGTGATATACATTTGTACTTCGTTAAATGTATTCCAATAATCTACAATGTCATATAATTCTTTACATACAAATTGTGTATAATCACAAAATTTATCAATCATCCAACTATTAGACCAACTCCCTTCTTTGTGAGTCCACATAGGTTCTGAATGATGATAAAGTGTTACCATGGTTTTGATTCCCTTACTTTTTACTTTAAGAAGAATCGCTTTATACTTCTCTATTGCCTCATAAGAAAAAGTCGAACCATTAGGACAAATTCTTTGCCAGTCTAAACCCATTCTAAAAACTTGAACTTCTGTATCGTAAACATATTGAAGCTCACCATCTGGTTCATCCCAAAAGTTATTTCTAATATTCAGAGGGTCATCTTCCAAAAAACCTGCTACTTTCCCACTTATGGCATGCTTAAGCCATATATCTTCAAGTCCATTTTCAATCTGAGCTGCTGCACATGCATAACCAAATAAAATGTTATCATTAGTAAAATCGATTTCTATTTTTTTGTTGGAGAGCTTGAAGTGATGTTTCTTTAATGACGTGTTATATTTCATGGGTTTTCTTTTAAATTTTAAGCTCAGGATATTTTTTAATTAAATAATTCCCTAAGTTTGAACCTACACTGTAATGGTAGGCCATATGAAGATGAAAGCATCTTATTCTTCTGTGATCTTGAATTCCTCCGGCCCCTGAGAGATAAACAGTTGGGTAATAAGATGAACTTTCGTCTATTTTTTCATGGAGAGTTTCATGAAAATAAGTTCTAAGTTTTGCATAATTCTTATTATCCACTTCAACAAGATCTTGAATATCTTTATCTTTTTCTAGCTCTTTAATAATCCCACTAGACTCAATTGCCGATATTTTTTTTATAAGGTCTTTATTTACTAACCAAAACATTGTTGGAAATGGTCTTTGTCGGACAAAGGTATCACTAAGAACTGTGATAATTTCATCATTCTTTTTTATGATACGATGTAGACCGTCAGGTGTTCTTCCTAGAAGTTCTTTAACTTCTTCAATTTCATCTGAATTCGGAGGTGTCTGACTAATATGTTTGTCTAACAGTGTAATTTGTTTATTATAGGTAATCATAAGCGCATACTACCTATTTAATCATTATGTTTCTACCAAATTTTCATATATTTACACATACCTAAGTATGTAAATATGACAAGTTTGCGCACCTTGTTAAGGATTTGATTTATACTCCTGCCACTAAATAAACGAGGGATATATGTTAAAAGAACTACTTTTATTAAGTGTTATCACAACTCAAGTTACAGCTAATTCTCTTTCACAAGTTAAGAAAGTGGACTGGAAAGAAAAAAGACTTGCTGAATCTAGGGCGTTACTTAGTGGAACTACGTTTTTAGAGTCTACTGTTTTTACTAAAAACAAGACAAATGCATATACAAAGTATTTCTATATAAAAAGCGCGAAGGAAAAACTGTCTCTCATTGCAGAATTTGAAAATCGTAAGATCATTAATAAGATTAAAAGAGGGGAAACTCTAGTCGGCTCAGACCTTACAATGATGCATAAGATTGTGGCACAATTTCTAAGAGTTCAAGAAGAGCTACATTCTTTATCTAAGTCAAAAGACAAAGCTATTAGTTTAATAACAACTCTTGATCAATTTGAAGTTCTTGATAATACATATACTGACTATTATGGTTTTCGTAAATTCAGAAGACTTATTAATGACTCAGATTCTTCATATGATATTCAAGCTCATGAGATGAGTAAGGAAATAAGACGTATTCTTAAAAAGGACTTTGTTCTTGATTCATTAGATAAGTATAATCACTTTGTCGAAAATATAGATTCATATAGAAATACAAGTAATCAGAGAATTGTAGATATGATTATTAAGCATCCTGCAATTGTATTATTAAAGAATAATAGAAAGCTCTTTAAATTAGGAAGAAAGTTTAAAAGAAAAGAAGCACTAGATAAAGTATTTGATCTAGGGATTGAAATCACTCACTTATTATCAAAAGGCTTTGGTAACGGTGTTGGTTCTATTAGATGGAGAAAAGGTCATCTCTTTGAAAGAGAAGACTTAAACCAAGAAATCTTAAGTGTATTAAGGCCACTTGATGTTATTACAGAGAAAACTTATTTTGCATTAACTGATACCTTCATTCCTGGTCACTTTGGGCATAATGCTATTTGGCTTGGAACGAAAGAGCAGCTTATTGAAAATAATATGTGGAATCATCCATCTATCATAAAGTATCGTGATGCAATTGAAGAAGGTCTTAGTATCATCGAAACAGATCGAAGTGGTACTCACTTAAAGAGCCTTGAAGACTTTATGAATATTGATGAATTTGCGATTCTTAGAGTTGATGACAAGTACTTAAGTCCTGAAAAAATGAAAGAAGTCTATAGTGTCGCTCTTTCCCAAATTGGCAAGACTTATGATTTTAATTTCGATGTTGAGACAACTGATCAGCTAGTGTGTTCAGAACTTCTTTATCAATCATTTGGTGATATAAAGTGGCCTACACAAAAGTGGCCTGGAAGAATGGCCATATCTCCTGATGATGTTACATCATTGGCCCTTTATCAAAACTCTCCAATTGAACTTGTCTACTACATTGCAGAGAGAAAAAAAGGTGAATTCATCTATAAAGACATCTTCAATCTTGCAGACGATATGGGATTTGCCACAATTGAAGATGAGTTTTTCATGCAAGAAAAAGTCTGTAAGCGTGTGTATTCTGGAAAAAGAAGAACTGTTCCTGGTTCAAGAATAAGAAGAAGAGTTTACACAAAAAAGTGTGAGATGAATTATACGCCTGTTATTTACTAAAATTTGGCGCAAATCTTCTTGAAAACTGCCAACCCTAGTAGTCAGTGCGAAGAAATATTTACCCGAAATTTATCAAAATTTCGACTTTTCTGATACTTGCAGCTCTTGTTGCCGTCATTTCTCAGTAGTGTAGATTGATCACATGAAAAAGATATTTCTGACATTTGTGATTTGTTTCTCTGTCTTCTCAGGCGATGAGTTTTTCTGTCATAAACTTCAACAAGGAAGATGTCACAATCCTAATCCAGTCTCATCTTATGTTACACAACTTAATTGGATTGAGAATAAAATTGCTACAGAAAATCAATTGATTAGACAGGAACAAAAAAGACTTGCCGCTCGAATTAGATTTCTAAGATTTAATAAAGACTATACGGACAAAGAGTGGATTCAACAAGAATATGAAACGATTAAATTTTATTTCAAAGTTTTAGTTGAAATAAATAAAATGATTGAACAGACAAATAAAAAAATCACAATTATAAAAGACGCAGCTTCACAAAGAGTTGAGCTACAAGATGATTTACATGAACTGAATAAATTGAAAGTAAATATTCTTGTCACATATCCAGTTTTACGAGGAGAGAATATTGAAAAGCTTGCTCTAAAATACAATGTGGATGAAAGTGATATCTTAAGTGAAAAGATTACAAGGATGTTGAACAATGGAGAAACTGGAGACAAGCTAAAAGAAGAAGTTGAAAAGTTAAATCAAGCGACTATTAAAGCTCAGGCTTTTGGAGACGATGATGGAGTTGGGGAACTAGATTTTATGAATGCTCTAAGAGATGATAGTGAAGAACTTCATAAATATCTTGATTATCGTACGAGCACTAACGCAAAGATAAAAAATGCTTTTATTAAAGAGGACTTTACTAACCCACTCCTCATTAATTTTTATAACTCCCTTGATCATGAACAAGAAATTTTAAATGCAGAAAATCCAAAACAGCTTTGTTACACATTTAATGTCATAAAGAAAAAAGCAGAAAAATATGCGCTAGAAAAAGCTGTCGTAGATGGGGTTGTTTTAATGGCGCCTCTTTTCTTACCACCATTTGCGAGGGCCGCATTAACACCTCTCAAGTCCGTCAGGCTGATGAATTGGGGGCTAAGATCTAAGATCTTTAACACAGAAACTTTAACGACCCTTACATCCTCATTATATTTTGCTGGTGACTCTATGCGAGAGATTAAAGAGTTAAATGATCAATGCCAAAGATTACACAATGATATAACCATTTACAACGAAGTTGAATCATACCAGTCATTAAAGACTTGTGAAAAAGCTAGGCTAGGCCGATATGTTCAATTATTTACAAGTGGTACTCTTGCTATATCAACATTACCTAAATCAATAAGTACTCTTAGAGGAATTCAAGAGAGTATTAATGCTCGAGGTAGATATGTACTAACAAGAAATGAAGATGAGTTTTTTAATCATCTCGCTAAACTTGGATTATCAAAAGACACAAATATTGAGGATGGGATAAAGTTTTCAGGTAAAGGCTTTGATATGTTAGCGCTAAATCTTCGTCACGCAAACAGAAATGAAGATTTTAAAGATGTAGCTGATAGATATTGGGAACATGTTGCAAATGTTTACAATCAACGAAAAATCTTGCCAAGAGAAAAAGTTGCTGCATTTATAGAGTCTTCAAAAAATATGGAAGACAGAACATTACTTA
>NZAF01000131.1 GCA_002686115.1 Halobacteriovorax sp.
CCAATTGCAATGGAAAAAGGTCTTAAGTTTGCGATCAGAGAAGGTGGTAGAACTATCGGTGCTGGTACAGTATCTGAAATTATCGAATAATTTTATTTGAAATTATAAAAGAAGAGGGGCCGTAGAGCCCCTTTTTTATTGGGAAACAAGAAAAAAAGAAAATATTTCGAAATAATTTTAAAATTAGTTTGACATAAGGCCCAATAAAACATAAAAACCATTGCTAACGTTTAAAATTTGATAAGGATAAAGATGAAAGCTTCTAAGTTAAGAATTAAGTTAAGAGCATATGATTACAAGCTTCTTGATAACTCAGTTAACGAAATTGTTCAAACAGCTAAGGAAACTGGTGCTAGAGTAGCTGGTCCTATACCTTTACCAACTGAAGTGAATAAGTTTACTGTTCTTAGATCTCCACATAAAGATAAGAAATCTAGAGAACAATTTGAAATGAGAACTCATAAGAGATTAATCGATATTATTGAGCCAACTCAACAAACACTTGATAGTCTAATGAAATTAGATTTATCAGCTGGTGTTGACGTAGAGATTAAAGCTTAGTATATAGATTAAACTTTTAAATTTGAATATTAACCATGCATGCATCTCTTGGACTGAGAGTGATGCTGTGGAGGAAAGATGTCAGAAGAAACAAAGTCTGCTGAAGCATCTGCAAAAGATGCTACACAAACTGTAAAATTAAACACTTATTTTGGTGTTAAAGCCGGAATGACAAGAATCTTCGACGAAGCTGGTAACCACGTTCCAGTAACAGTTGTAGAGCTTGTTCCAAACCACATTACACAAGTAAAAACTAGCGACAAAGATGGTTATGAAGCATACCAAGTTGGTTATTACGCAAAAAGAGAAAAATTAATTAACAAGCCAGCTAAGGGTCACCTTGCTAAGGCAAACGTTACTGAAAATTATGCAAGATTTTCTGAAGTAGCTGCAGATGAAATTTCTGCTGATGCTTTAGGGAAAGCAGTTTCAGTAGAAAGTTTTGAGCCTAATACATACGTAGATGTAACAGGTATCACTAAAGGTAAAGGTTTTGCTGGTCCAATTAAGAGACACAACTTTGCTGGTGGTCCAGCTACACACGGGTCTAAGTTTCACAGAAGAGGTGGTTCGATTGGTAACAGAGCTACTCCTGGTAAAGTTTGGAAAAACAAAAAAATGCCTGGTCACATGGGTGCTAAGAGACAAACAATTCAAAATATTAAAATCGTTGAAGTAAATACTGAGAAAGGTTACATGCTATTAAAGGGATCTGTTCCAGGTTCAAAAAATGGTTTCGTAAGAATCAGTAAGGCTCTTAAGAAATAGTGATAGAAGCGGAGAATTAAAATGGCAGATATATCAGTATTAAATAGTAAATTTGAAGAGTCAGGAAAACTAGCTACAAACGTAGATCTTTCAACTGACAAGATTAACGTTCCTGTTGTTCACCAAGTTGTTAAAGCAACTCTTGCTAACAGAAGACAAGGTACTGCATGTACTAAAAATAGATCAGCTGTTAGAGGTGGTGGGATTAAGCCTTTTAAGCAAAAGGGTACAGGTAGAGCTAGACAAGGTTCAACAAGATCTCCACTTATGATTGGTGGTGGGACTGTTTTTGGACCAACTCCTAGAGATTATTCACAAAAAGTTAATAAGAAAATGATGAAGGTTGCAATTCAGTCAATTATCGCAGACAAGCTACAGGCTGGAAAGTTAACAGTAGTTGATTCAATTGAATCAACAGGAAAGACTAAAGAAATGCACTCATTACTTGAAGGTAAGGGACTTTTACCAGCATTAGTTGTTACAGAGTCTAAAGATTCTTTAGCGCTAAGAGCTGCTAAGAACTTACAATGGGGTAAAGGGATTGCTTGTGAAGGTTTTAGTGTTTACGAAGCTGTTAAGTATGAAAACCTTGTTATTGAGAAGAACGCTTTAGAAAACCTTTTAAATAAGTTGGTGTAGTATGAATTTAGAGACAGTTATTAAAAGACCATTAATTACAGAAAAGACTGCTCTCGAAACTGATTCTTTTAACAGATTTAGTTTTGTTGTAGATCTTAAAGCGAATAAGAACCAAATTAAAAATGCTGTTGAAGCTCTTTATGACGTAAAAGTTTTAAAAGTTAGAACTAACGTTACTCCTGGAAAGGTAAAGAGAGCTGGTAAAGGCCTTAAAAAGACTAGTAGCTTTAAAAAAGCTTTTGTTGAGCTTGCTGAGGGTCAGAAAATAGAATTTTTTAAAGGCGTATAGTAATTTAAGAGAGGATAATAATGGGTATCAAAAAGTTTAAGCCGACGACTCCATCTTTAAGAAGAATGCAAGTCGTAAATAGTGATGAGCTTACTAAAGGCGCAAAAGTTGAAAAAAGGCTTACATCGAAACTTACTAGCAACGCTGGTAGAAATAACAACGGTAGAATTACTGTTCGTCATAGAGGTGGCGGTGTAAAAAGAAGATATAGAATTGTTGATTTCAAAAGAAATAAGCTTAATATCCCTGCGAAGGTTCAAGCAATTTCTTATGATCCAAACAGAACATGTAATCTTGCACTACTTGCATATGCAGATGGTGAAAAGAAGTATATTTTAGCTCCACTAGGACTAAATGTAGGTGATACTGTTGTTGCTTCAAGTGAAGCTGACATTAAAGTAGGTAACTCTAAACTTCTAAGTGAGATTCCTGTAGGTACATTAGTTCACAATGTTGAGCTTTATCCAGGTGCAGGTGGACAACTTGCAAGATCTGCAGGTTCTTATGTTCAGGTAATGGCAAAAGAAGGTAAGTTTGCAATGCTTAGAATGCCATCAGGTGAATTAAGAAAAGTTGAACTTAACTGTAGAGCAACAATTGGTCAGGTTGGAAATCTTGACCACGAAAAAAGAAATATTGGTAAAGCTGGTAGAAAAAGAAAGCTAGGTTTTAGACCAACTGTTCGTGGTGTTGCTATGAACCCTGTTGATCACCCACACGGTGGTGGTGAAGGTAGAACTTCTGGTGGTAGACACCCAGTAAGTCCTTGGGGAACACCAACTAAAGGTTATAAAACAAGAACAAACAAGAGAACTGATAAGTTTATCGTAAAACGTAGAAAATAGTTGTAGGAGAATTATATGGCCCGTTCACTTAAAAAAGGACCATTCGTAGATGTTAGTTTAATGAAAAAAGCTCTTGCTATGCAAGATGATGAGAAAAAAGGGAATAAGGTTATCAAGACTTGGTCTAGAAGATCTACAATTGTTCCTGAGTTCATCGGACTTACGTTTGCGGTACATAACGGAAAAAAGTTTATCCCTGTATATGTTACAGATCAAATGATTGGACATAAGTTAGGGGAATTTGCACTTACTAGAACATTCTATGGTCATGGTGCAGATAAGAAGAAGAAATAGAATAGCTATTAGAGTTGTATAAGGAGAGGCTTTATGGCCATAGTTGTAAAAAACAGTAGAGTTGGTATCGCTCCAAGAAAAGTTAGACAGGTTTGCGATCTTGTAAGAAAGAAAAAAGCTTCAGAAGCTTTAAAGATCTTAAGATTCAACGAAAAGAAAGAAATCGCATTAGTTCTTACTAAATTAATAAATAGTGGACTTGCTATCGCAGCAGATTCTGAAAAGTATGATCTAGACAATTTAGTTGTTAGCACAATATTTGCTGATGAAGGTCCTACTCTAAAAAGAATTCAGCCAAGAGCTCAAGGTCGTGCTTTTAGAGTAAGAAAAAGAACTAGTCATATAACAGTTAAATTAGACGAAGCATAGGAAGTTGTAATGGGACAAAAAGTACATCCATACGGTTTTAGATTAGGTTACATCAAAACATGGCATTCAAACTGGTACGCATCAGATAGTGATTACGGAACAATCCTTCACGAAGATCTTGCGATCAGAAATTATATTGAAAAAAATATGAAAAATGCTGCTGTTGCAAACGTAGAGATTCAGAGAACTTCTGATCAAGTAAGAGTTACTGCTTACACAGCAAGACCAGGTGTTGCTATTGGTAAGCAAGGTGCTGGAATGAAGAAGATTAGAAATGATCTTATGAAACTCACGAAAGGAACACTTGTTTTTAATATTCAAGATGTTAAGAGACCAGATGGTGAAGCGAAGCTTATCGCTGAAAACATTGCAGGTCAACTTGAGAAAAGAGTAGCTTTTAGAAGAGCAATGAAAAAAGTTATGCAATCAGCGTTTAGAGCTGGTGTTAAAGGTATCAAAGTAAGAACTGCTGGAAGACTTGGTGGTGCTGAAATGGCTAGAGCAGAAGGTTACACTGAAAGAAAGGTTCCTCTTCATACTCTAAGAGCAGATATCGATTATAACACAGCTGAAGCTCATACTACTTACGGTGTTATCGGGGTTAAGGTTTGGGTTTATAAAGGCGAAATTTACAAATAGAAATTATTGTTGAGGTAACATATGTTAAGTCCAAAGAAAGTAAAATGGCGTAAACAGCAAAAAGGTAGAATGAAAGGTAAGGCCAACCGTGGAAATACTATAACATTCGGAGAATTTGCTATACAAGCAATGTCATGTGGTTATATAACAAACCGTCAAATTGAAGCAGCCCGTATCGCAATGACGAGAAAGATTAAAAGAGGTGGTAACGTCTGGATTAAAATCTTTCCTGATAAGGTACTAACTAAGAAGCCAGCCGAAGTAAGGATGGGTAAAGGGAAAGGTTCACCTGATTCTTGGGTAGCTGTAGTAAAACCAGGAAGAGTTATGTTTGAAATCAAGCACGTTGATGCTGAACTTTCAAAAGAAGCTCTTAAATTAGCTATGTATAAGCTTCCTGTTAAGACGAGAATTATTAGTAGGGAATCACAAGAAGCTTAATCGCATCTTGTAAGTTGAGGTTGATAATGCAGGTTTTAGATTATAACGAAATTAAAGGTTGGAACGTTAAAGAAATTGACGCGAAAATTTTAGAAAATAGAAAAGCAGTATTCGAATTCAAAATGGAAAAAGGAATCAAAAGAGGTTCTAGTACAGCACTTGAGAAGCCACACGGTTTAAAAGTTGCAAAGAAGAATATTGCTAAGCTTTTAACAGCAAGAAATGCTAAGGGTGAATAATGAGTGCAGAAAGTAAAGCGTTTAAGCGTAAGTTAGATGGTGTTGTTGTTTCAGTTAAGAATGACAAAACAGTTGTAGTTAATGTTGAGAGACGTTTTAAGCATAGAACTTATAGTAAGTTCGTGAATAAGACTAAGAAGTATCACGCACATGACGAGCAAAATACTGCTAAAGTCGGTGATGTTGTTACAATTATTGAGTCAAAGCCATATTCTAAGTTAAAGAAGTGGGAATTATTAAAGGTTAATAAATAATTAGGCATTGCCTAAAGTTATATGGAGTAAGCAATGATACAAATGCAGTCGAAGCTAGAAGTTGCTGATAATTCGGGAGCGAAAGAAGTTAAGTGTATCAAGGTACTTGGTGGTTCAAAAAGAATGTCAGCGAACCTTGGTGACATCATTGTTGTAGCAGTACAACAGGCTCTTCCTGGTGGAAAGATCAAGAAAGGTGATGTTAAAAAAGCCGTAATTGTTAGAACTAAGTATCCAATTAGAAGAGAAGATGGGTCATACATCCAATTCGACAAAAATAGTGTAGTAATTTTAAATAACAATAGCGAACCTGTAGGAACACGTATTTTTGGTCCAGTTGCGAGAGAGCTAAGAAACAGAAATTTCACAAAAATCTGTTCTTTAGCGCCAGAAGTTCTATAAGGTAGTAGAGGAAGTTGTATGCAAAAGTTAAGAGTTAATGACGAAGTTATTGTAACAGCTGGAAAAGATAAGGGTAAAACAGGTAAGGTTGCTAGACTAAATCTTAAGAAAAATACTGTTATCGTTTCAGGTGTAAATTTAGTGAAAAAGGCGCTTAAGCCAAGTCAAGAAAATCCAACTGGTGGAATTGTTGACGTTGAAGCAAGCCTTCACATCAGTAACGTATCTGTTGTAAGTCCAAAGACAAAAAAAGCAACAAGAGTAAGAATTGAAAACAAAGATGGTAAGAACGTAAGAGTCGCTGTGGCTTGTGGTTCTTTACTAGATTAAGTTGAGGCTGATATGAGTAGATTAAACGATCTATATAAAAATGAAGTTAAGAAAACTATGCAGGATAAGTTTGGGTACAAAAATGTACATCAAATTCCTAAGTTAGAGAAAATTGTAGTTAACTGTTGTACCAGAGATGCTGTAACAAACTCTAAAGTAGTTCAATCAATTATGAAAGATCTTGGAGACATTACTGGTCAAAAGCCAGTTGTTGCAAAAGCAAGAAAGTCAGTTGCTGGTTTTAAAATCAGACAAGGTATGGCGCTTGGAGCAAACGTTACTCTTAGAGGGGAAAAAATGTATGAATTCCTCGACAGATTAGTAAATATTACTCTTCCAAGAGTTAGAGACTTTAGAGGTGTTTCTTCTAAAGGTTTTGATGGTAGAGGGAATTACACAATGGGTCTTAAAGAGCAGATTATCTTCCCTGAGATTAGCTATGATCAAATTGATAAGGTTAGAGGTCTAGGTATCTCAATCGTTACAACGGCTAACAATAATGAAGAAGGTAAAGAATTACTAGCTGCATTTGGAATGCCTTTTAACAGATAATTAATCGGGAATATTGATATGGCAAGAAAAGCGAAAATTGAAAGTAATAAGAAAAGAGAAAGACTAGCTGCGAAGTATGGTCCACTAAGAAAGAAGTTAACTGATACAATCAAGAGTCAAACAGCTTCTGAAGAAGACAAGTTTGAAGCAATGATTAAGTTACAATCTCTACCAAATAACTCTGCAAAAATTAGAGTGAGAAGTAGATGTGCTTTAACTGGTAGACCACGTGGTGTATATAAGAAATTTAAGTTATCAAGATTACAGTTCAGAGAATTAGCTCTTAAGGGTATGATTCCTGGTGTAACGAAGTCAAGCTGGTAATAGTTGAGGAGAAATAATTATGATGACTGATCCAATAGCAGATATGCTAACAAGAATTAGAAATGCGATTCAAGCAGGACATGATAGAGTTGAATTTCCAGCGTCAAAAATGAAAGCAAACGTTTGCAAGGTTTTAAAAGACGAAGGTTATATCAGATCTTTTAAAATTGTTGCTAGAGCGACTAATGATATTGCAATTAAAGTTCTTCTAAAAGAAGATGCGATCGTAGGCTTACAAAGAGTATCGAAGCCAGGTCTAAGACAATATAGAGGATACACAGAGATTCCAAGAGTTATCAGTGGTCTTGGTACATCAATCCTTTCTACTTCAAAAGGTGTTATCTCGGATAGAGAAGCAAGAAAGCAGAAAGTTGGTGGTGAAGTTATCTGTAACGTGTGGTAGGAGTAGAAGATGTCTCGTATTGGTAAAATGCCGGTAGTAATACCAGAAAAAGTAGATTTAAAAGTTAATGGAGCAACAGTTACAGTTAAGGGGCCGAACGGTCAATTAGAGTATACGTTTAATGATCTTGTTACATTTGAAAGTGACGGAAAAGAACTTACTGTTAAGCCAGTAGATGATTCAAAAAAAGCAACATCTATGTGGGGAACTGCAAGAACACTTGTTAACAATATGGTTACTGGTGTAACTACAGGTTTTACAAGAACTCTAGAGTTCAACGGTGTTGGTTATAAAGCTGCTGTTCAGGGTGATACATTAAACCTTAGCTTAGGTTATTCACACCCAATTGAATATAAGTTACCAGAAGGTGTTTCTGCGAAAGTAACTAAAAACGTAATTGATTTAAGTGGAGCAAATAAAGAATTAGTTGGTTTTGCTGCTGCTAAGATTAGATCATTCAGACCACCAGAGCCATATAAAGGTAAAGGTGTTAAATATTCTGATGAGCATATTATTAGAAAAGCTGGTAAATCAGCAGGTAAATAATTGTTAATGTTGAAGTAGCCTAATGATGGTTTAAACCTAGGGTGAAGGAGTTGAAAATGATAAGAAAGCCTTTAAAGAAAGCAAAAACTCTTAAAGCTGCTCAAAAGCAAAGAAGAAAGCTTTCAATTAGAAAGAATGTAAATGGATCAGCTGAGAGACCTAGACTCTCAATTACTAGATCGAATAAGCATATCGCAGTTCAGGTAATTGACGATACTGCTAATAAGACACTATTTAGTGTTCAGACTTACGGGAAAAACGCTGTAAAGGCTGCTTGTAATGTTGAAGGTGCTAAGTTAGTTGGTGCTAAGCTTGCTGAAGAATTAGGTTCTAAGAATATCAAAAATGCTGTTTTTGATAGAAATGGAATGAGATATCACGGTGTTGTTGCTGCGGTTGTTGATTCTGCAAGAGAAAATGGAATTCAGATTTAGTAGGGGTTAATGATGAGTGAAGAAACAAAAAAAGAAGCAGTAGAAGCGAAAGCAGATAATAAAAAAGCTGAACCTAAGAAAAGAGATAGAAAGCCAGCTCCAAGAAAGAGACAGTCAAATGTTGATGTTGAACTTGAAGAAAGAGTTGTTGCTGTAAATAGAGTTGCTAAGGTTATGAAGGGTGGTAGAAGGTTTTCTTTTTCAGCTCTAATGATCGTTGGTGATAAAAAAGGTAAGGTCGGATACGGACTTGGTAAAGCTAAGGAAGTTCCTGAGGCAATTAGAAAAGCTACTCAAGCTGCTCAAAAGAGTATGATAAGCGTACCTGTTGATGGTGGTACTATTCCTCATGAAGTTTTGGGTGAATTTGATGCTGGAAAAATACTTTTTAAACCTGCTGCAGAAGGTACTGGGGTTAAGGCTGCTGGTGCATGTCGTTCAATCCTAGAGCTTGCAGGTATAAAAGACGTTTTAACTAAATCTCAAAGAGGAAATAACCCTCACAACATCGTTAAAGCTACTTTTGATGCTCTTAAGCAGTTAAGATCAGCTGATGAAGTTGCTAGAGTTAGAGGAAAAGACGTTAAAGGTCTTAGAATTAAAGGTTAGTCGAGGTAGTTATGGCGAATAAGACAATTACAGTTAAATTAAAGAAAAGTACTATAAGATGTAATGATAGAGTTAAGGCAACTGTTAGAGGCCTTGGTCTAAGAAAGACAGGTACATCTAAAACTCTTGAGAACACTTCTGCAGTAAGAGGTATGATCAAGAAAGTTATCCACCTATTAGAAGTTCAAGAGTAGTAGAGGTTAGGAATGTTAACACTAAATAATTTAAGAAGCCCAAAAGGTGCCCATAGAAATATTAAGAGAATTGGTAGAGGTCAAGGTTCTGGTCAAGGAACTCAAGCTGGTAAAGGTCACAAAGGTCAAAAAGCAAGATCTGGTGGTGGTGTAAGAACTGGTTTCGAGGGTGGTGCTATGCCACTTTATATGAGACTACCAAAGAAAGGTTTCTCAAATGCTCCGTTTAAAACTGAGTATGTTGAATTATCTCTATCAAAAATCGGTGCGAAGTTTGATAGTGGAGAAGTTACAAGAGAGGCTCTTATCGAAAAAGGACTTTTAAAGGGTGCTGACAAGAGAAAAGCAATTAAAGTTCTTGCAAATGGTGAAATTTCTAATGCTCTTACGTTTGTAGGAATTGACAAATTCACTAAATCAGCTAGAGAATTAATCGAAAAAGCTGGTGGTAAGATCCAATAAAATTTAAATACAAAGGGAAGTATTAATGGCTAACGCTCAAGGAAAGCTTGAAGAGCTTAAGAAAAAAGTATTTTTTACTTTTTTACTTTTAGTTGTTTACCGTCTTGTCGCACAGATACCTGTTCCAGGTGTTGATGCGCAGGCAATTCAGTCTTATTGGGCTAATTCAGGCGGGGCTGGTCTTTTTGATCTAATTAATACTTTCAGTGGTGGTGCATTTATGAGATTCTCAGTGTTGGCGCTGGGGATTATGCCATATATCACGACATCGATTATCTTTTCTCTACTTGGGGAAGTTGTTCCACAGATTCAAGAGCTACAAGAAGATAGTGAAGGTCATAAGAAAATACAAAAGTGGACTAGATACGCAACGGTTCTTCTTTGCTGTGTTCAGGGTTACAGTATGGCAGCAGTGTTTGAAACTTTCGTCAGCCCTGCTGGTGCACGAGTTATTCCTGATCCAGGAATGCTTTTTAGAATGACTACAATGATTACACTTGCTGCGGGGACAATGTTCCTTCTGTGGTTAGGTGAGAGAATTACTGAGTTCGGTTTAGAAAACGGTGTATCGCTAATTATCTTTGCGGGTATCGCTGTAGAACTTCCTTCAGAAATTATTCAAAAGCTTACTCTATATAGAAACGGTGAAATGACTGGCTTGTCTCTACTGCTTTTCCTTGCTGTTATTGTGGTTTGCTTTTTTATTGTGGCATTTATCGAGAGATCTTTCAGAGGTGTTCCTGTTCAGTATGCAAAGAGAGTGGTAAACAACAGGACTTATGGTGGGGCACAGACTTTACCAGTGAGAGTTGATACTGGAGGGGTTATGCCTCCAATCCTAGCATCGTCTTTACTTGCTGCTCCGGCTACTTTTGCAACATTTATTCCTCAAGATAGTGCGTTTCGCCCATATTTTGAAACAATCCAGCAGTCTTTGTTTCCAGGACAAATGCTGTTTAATATTTTATTTGCCCTATTGATTGTATATATGACGTTTTTCTATGCACCTATTC
>NZAF01000132.1 GCA_002686115.1 Halobacteriovorax sp.
ACCTAGGTAACGATCTCTTTAGACACTTCAGACAAAAAGGTATGATTACTTGAGATTAATTTTTTCTCTATTTTTTGCCCTACAAACTTTAGCTCTACCAAAGAGTGTTGAGTTTATTTTTCTCTCGCCTAAAAAAACTAAGTCAACATTTCATTCTAATATTGAATATAAGTCAATTGCTATCAATGAAGACGATTGCGTTCCCATGGGGGAGGGGTGTTTTCATCCCCAGCATGGATTTATTGAAAAAAAACCTACTGCAAAAATAATAAAAGAAGGTGATACTTCATCAGTTCTTGATAAGAAAAAAGACCTGAAAACAATTAATTCCGCAGAAGCTGATATGATTGATTGTAAGGAAGAAAAGTACTTTGACATTTTTTGTGGAAAAGCTAAAAAAATAAACAACTCAACCAGTGACTTAGAAATATGGATTGATACAAGTTCAAGTATGAGAAGAGTAGACTTCAGTTTAGAAAAAGATGAGTGTTATAGAAAAAGCTTTGTTAAAAGACTTAAAGATGAGTGCGAGGCTGACTTTTCAACATTTGATACTTCCATAAAGTCATTAGGTGGACTTAATAATCTATGCTTAAATTATGGCCTTAATGATCAGAAGAGACTTATGGACTGGATAGATAGATCAGAAGCAAAGAAACTCATTATTATAACTGATATTGATGAAGCTAGTATGGAGCTTAGAGATTATCTGTTTAAAATCGGCGCCGAGATAAAGGGCGCCGACTTAGGTGACTTTGATGGTGAGAAGCTTTTAAAACATATAGAAAAAATTTCTAAAAACTGTAAAGCTCCCAAGAACTAAATACTTTCTTTCACTATGACATCAACATGATCAGTGAATTTATCTTGTGTTAAACTATAATCATTACCGATAAAACAATTACCTTGACCCGGCTTACAATGCTTATAATTACAGTTTTGATCAATGTAGCCAGTTTTTAAAGTCTTAACTTTCTTATCGTTCCTTTTTGTGAAATTTAATGGTTCGCTAATTTTTAAATAAAGTGAGTTATTGTCTGACAATGCTGTAACGTCTTTGTTATTAATCTGAACAACATCATTTCTATACTCATGAGATAATTGCCTCTTGTTAATTAATTTCTTAAAGTGACATGTCTTCTCTTCTTCTGTGATAGTGTATCCTCTAGCCCCCTTTTTACAAAGATAGAATGAATTTAAATAATCACAGTCGTGGCCGTTGATATTACGATTTCCTTTATCAAAGCTATTTCTAAGTCCCATGATTGATGGAATTTTTGTAATGTTTAAATCTCTCTCTCTTAAAAAAGTTAGTTGTCTTGTTATGGATTGCTGTTCTTGTGTAAAGGTTGTTGTTCTTGTAGAAATTTTATAGAAGTAATTACGTTGCTCCTTAAAGATACTATTTCTAACATAGATGAAAGCATTTCCAATTAAAACCCATTTCCCATTATTGAATTCGTAGTCGTTGTGATCAAAGTCACGAGAGATCGTATTTGTAGTGTTAAATGTACTATCAATCATAAAGACTTTGTCACTTGCTGCTTGCACAAGTATGCCTGCCTTTTTTAATACTTCAATATTTGTCTTACCTAAATTACTGATCTTTTTTACATCTTTATCAAATATAAATAGATTGTTATTTTTTTGTAGTTCATCAGACTCTAAAAGTACTCCCTCGTGATATGCATCATATGAGCCAAGAATAAAGCCTATTTGTGCTTTGTTTTGATATATCTTTTTTAATATGTCAGTATTCAGTCTAATGCTGCCTTGGAATTCTCCCAGTCTTTTTGCATAATAAATTTTTAAGACTTGTAGTTGATTATCCTCCATTAATATAAGCTTTATTTCTAAGTCTTTTATGTTTAAAATGTTTTCAGTTTGATTTATATCGAATTTTAAGTGAAGATCAGTTTCTTCTAGGTTTTTAAAATGTGAAATAATCTCAGCGTCAGTATTAGTGTTAATACTAACTTTATTAGATAAAAAGTTTAGAATAGAATTATCAATTTTATTATTTAAGTAGAATCTCTTTTTAATCCTCTTTAAAGCCTGCTTGTCATTAGAAAAATGTAACTTTCCATGTTTCGAGTAGGCCTGAATATTTTCGATTTTGATTACTGGCTCTATTAGCAAATGAGATGATTCACTATCATCGACTTCTTTATCTGGATTTTGACTAGTGTTACTACTGTCATTTTTAACAGACTCCTCATTGAAAGAAGATTGCTCGTGATATAAATTCTCTGGCTCAATTGTATTTTTCTTTCCGCAAGATGTAATGAGTAAAGGTATAAGAGAAATAAAGAAAACAGATTTAACTTTCAACACGTTTTTTCCTTTGTTAAGTTTGACTCTTTTTGCCACTATTTTTATGAAAGAAGTTAGATTTTCCATGGTGGGATAAACTTAGTTCGGCGTGATTGAGACAGATGATTCCACTGTGGTAAATGCAATTTTAAAGTGATATAAGTCACTTATGAATAAATTCAATGAATTAATCTCTTGGTCTAAAGATTCATATGCTCATCTTCCATGGAGAAAGAGACGCTCTCTTTATCACACTCTTGTATCAGAAATCATGCTTCAGCAAACTACTGTTGGGACAGTTCTAAATCATTTTGAAAGATTTATAGAGCTCTACCCAGATGTCGAAACACTTGCAAAATCTACAGAGGATGAAGTGTGTATTGCTTGGAAGGGGTTAGGTTATTATCGTCGAGCGAGAAACTTAAGAAAGGCAGCCATTGATATTTGTGAACATTTTGATGGTGAAATTCCTCTTTCTTATGAAGATTTGACTTCAATTAAAGGGGTCGGTGAATATACAGCAAATGCAATTTTATCCATTGGTGAAGACAAAAAAGCACTTGCTATTGATGCAAATCTAGAGAGAATTCTTTCTCGAATTTTTGGAATAAAAGAAAAGAAAGGTTTAAAGTTACAAAAGAAACTGAAGTCTAAATTTGTTAATGGTGAACTAGCTTTTGGAAGAATAAAAAGTTACAGAGAATTAAATGAGTCGTTAATGGATCTTGGAAGAGTATTATGCCAAGCTAGAAAGACAGACTGTGCAATATGTCCCTTGAGAACAATCTGTATCGCAAATAAATCAAATGATCCTTTGGCATATCCTGAGACCCCGCAGGCTAAAGTGAAGAAGTACTATCAACTTGAACTACTAAGGGCTGTCGTCATCAAAGGGAATAAAGTTTTGGGATATGAAAAATCTCAAGATGAGTGGCTAGCAGGGCAAGTTGAATTACCTACCTTCGTTGTTAAGTCAGACGACAGTAATTTTAAAGGATATCCGAAATGGAATAATGACTTTAATAGTGATGTCTCGATAAAAACTTCAATTACAAAATATAAGATAGTGAATCATATTCAAGAGTTTGAGAAAAAAGAGTTACCTAAAAATAGTACATACAAATATTATGAATTAGATCCATTGAAAGTTAATTTTGCTACTGCAACCTTGAAAGTATTAAAGAAAATAAATGTTATTAAATAAAGCCCATGACATTTTAAATGCGATGAAAAGTCATGAATATTCTAATCATTCTTATGTTGATGAAAAAAATGGAGTTTATAGATTCAATTGTGCAAGTTTTATCCTCTATCTCTTGTCATTATTGGGATTGAAATTAGACTCTAAAAGAACCTGTGACTTATATGATGAGCTGGATAGTTATGGAACGAGAGTTTTTGAACTCTATGATATCGAACCTGGAGATATTGTTATTTGGAAAAAGAATGTAATCCCAAAAAGAGGGGATTCAGGCCATGTTGCAATAGTTAATGCTATTCAAGGCAACCGTCTTCAAGTGATTGATTGTGTTAAGGAGTTACATGATCAGGATACGCGAGTATCTCCCGGAATAGGTATGGGTTGGATTGAATTACTATCTAAGGATAATCAAATTGCAGGTTTTAGATGGCTAGGTAATTCAATTAAGACTAAATATACTGATATTAAAATAATTCGATTAAACCTATAAAACTAATTATTGATATAAAATAATTCAGTTTGGAAAAAGATAAAATATTAAAGCAGTTTACTTATAAACTCTTGTAATAGAATTTCTAGAAATTATCTCCATAACCTCAAGGCTTTCTGGACTTATAAAGTCAGCGTATTGTTGCCAAAGAGACTTGACTTCAATTGCTGTACTTTCTTTTGTTACTTGAGAAGAGACCTCTTGAAGAATCAGGTTTATTTCTTCTAATTCATTGTTATAAATTTCAGCCTGCTTCCTACTAATATTTAATTCAGCGGCATCACCTTTTGAGAGTTCTGAAAAAATAGGTTTCCCTTGCTCGTCGAGAATAACTAGTCCTAGAACTCCACCAAGAACGAGACCAGCAACAGTTCTTCCTTCAAAGTCCCAAATGATTGTCCAAAGAGCTCCTCCAACGAGAGGTGCTCCTAATCCATACATGGCAACAGTAACTGCAGTGATTGGATTCCATATTGCTACGACGGCTGCAATGGCCGCTTTTGCTTGTTGCACAGGTGCGAAAGAGATCAGCATTGATAATAAAATTATTTTTATAGACTTTTTCATAAGTAACCTAAGTTTTTGTTCTCTTAAATACTCACTAATTTGACTTAAAAAGTCACTAATTAGGAGAAATTGTAAGCTTTTTTAAAACTTTGCAGATTCCTGTTTAGAAATGATCTAAATAGCCGAAAAGATTATAAAATAGGGAGTTAGATTATGAATATCTGTTTTATCATGGATCCATGGGATTCACTTGATCCAGTCATAGACTCATCACTTAGGATCATTCACGAGGCTGCAGCTAGAGGGCACAGAGTTGCCATCTTTGAGCCAAAGAACTTAACAATTAGGGAAAATGAAACATATGCTTTTGCTAGTATTTTACAAAAAATGGACAAGGTTCCAGAAAGCATTCCATCATTTTATAAGAAAGTGAAGTTTAGAAAATCAAGAGTTCCTGTGAAAGGTTTTGATGTAATATTTTTAAGGAAAGATCCTCCTATAGATAATCTCATGCTTAACTTCTTAGACTCAGTTAAACACGATGCACTTATCATTAATAATATTGATGGCCTAAGAAAAGCTAATAATAAAATCTATACCACATCATTTGAAGATGCTCATGAATTTGTGCCAGAAACATATGTATCAAAAGATATTGATTATCTTGAATCTGTCATTGTTGATTCGAAAAAAGATAAAATGGTTTTAAAGCCTCTAGACGGTTATGGCGGAAAGGGTGTCATTATTCTTGAAACTCAGGCTAAGATGAATATTAGGTCACTTTTAGAATTTTATATTGATGGTTCTGGAGAAAAGAATTATGTCATCTTACAAGAGTATATTGCTGGAGCTGACAAAGGTGATGTGCGAGTTTTAATGCTCGACGGAGAACCGATTGGGGCCATGAAAAGAGTTCCTAAAGAGGGAGATGCTAGAAGTAATGTTCATGCCGGAGGTAAGGCGCATAAGTATACTCTTACAAAGTCAGAAAAAGAGATGTGTAGAAAGATAGGAAGAAAGCTTGTTGAAGATGGAATTGACTTTGCGGGATTAGACATTATTAATGGTAAACTACTTGAAGTAAATGTTCTCTCTCCTGGTGGTATCACGCGAATTAATAAGTTTAATAAAGTAAAACTTCAAAAACAGATTATAGATTTTGCTGAAAATATATACCGTAGAAGAGAAAAGGCACTAAATAGAAAACTATACTTCAAGCAAGAACTTGAAGAAGCTTAGGGATTTATGCAAAAACTTAGTATTGAAGAGATTATCTCTCGAATTGATAAGGAAATCGAATTTAGCTGTGTAAGTGATGATAATTCATTTACTCTTCATATTGCTGAGTATGTTCCATATGTCTGTGCAGCTATCCATAACGGTGATGGATTTAGAAAAGAGCTAGAGTCAAAAACACTTCTTTCAAAAGAAGAGAGGTGGTATGAAGAAGACCCTTCAACCGCGGACTTCATATCAGCATTACCAATTAGAATAATTGGTAATGATAGTCGGTATGAGTATGATTTAAATCGAGACCCTAAAACATGTGTCTATGAGACAGCGTGGGGCAAAGAGATTTGGAAAACACCTCTCAGTGCTTTAGAAAAGAAAAAATCTATTAAGAAGCATGCTGATTTTTACAAAGTTGTAGACGCGTTGATTCGTAAATTACAAAGAAAGTTTAAGGCCTGTGTCGTCTACGATATTCATTCTTATAATTACAAGAGAATTATAGAGAAAGACCCACCGATGTTTAATGTCGGAACGGCCAATGTTGATTCAAAATTTAAAAGTCATATCAATGACTGGCTTAAAAGATTAGAAGTTTTAAGGTCAGATTACTTTGTGAATCAAACTAGAGAGAATGATGTTTTTCAAGGACATGGATACTTCTTAAAGCATATTTCCAAGAAATATAAGAATACACTTGTTCTCGCCACAGAGGTACGAAAAAGCTACTGTGATGAAGAAACAGGTGAAATATATCCAGAAGTTGTTGAAGAATTAAAGATTGGTTTTAAAAAAGCAATTATCTCAAATGCGAAAAAGTTTATAGAGGCCAAGGCAAATATTACTTATGCTAAGAGGGCGCATTTATTAGCATCAGATGTAGAGCCTATTGCAAAGAAGGTCGATGCAAGGCTTTATAAATTATTAAGAACATTTGATATCCTTCAATATGTAAATCCTAAAAACTTACAGGCAGAAAAGAAAAAGTTTTTTAGATCAAAATTTAAAAAGAATCCAAACTTTCTTTATAAACCTTTAAGCTTAGATATTAATCTATTTAAGAGAAAACTATACGATATTCCAGTTGATCAAATTGGAGATGTTTCATTAAAGAAGATTTACCTAGGAGTTTTAGAAGCTCACGCTGATCAGGTAGAATTACTAAACTATCGCGGTGATATGAAGTTTAGATACCTTAGCCTGAAATATTTTGGTGAACCAGATAAAAATGAAATTGCTATTTCAAATTATTTGCTGAGTTCTCCTGATCGTGAAGAGTCATATGAAAAAGCATCTGACGAACTTGCTCTAAAAGAACTTGGAGAAGAAGTTCGCCACTATGGTTTTACTGGTAAGATTGTTCTATCCAGTAATATACCTGCCGGTGCTTTATTCATCCCTTCTAAAAATCAACTTGTTGTTAAAAAGGGAGCTGGCATTGATGTTAATTATTTGAAAGCTTTAAAACATCATGAAATCGGTGTTCACATGCTAACGACTGAAAATGCCCAAAGACAAGATTTAAAAGTATTAAGGCTTGGACTGCCTTTAAATACGATGACTCAAGAGGGGCTTGCCATACTAAGTGAATACCAGTCAGGTCATTTCTCCCTAGAGAGACTTAAAGAAATTGCTCTAAGAACAGTAGCGATAAAGCATATGTTAAAAGAAAATGATTTTTCAGAAACTTTTCATTATTTAATTGATACATTTAGAATTTCAGAAGATAAATCCTTCTATATAACGACAAGAGTATATAGAGGAGGCGGATTTACAAAAGACTATCTATATCTAAGAGGTTTTATACAAGTTAAAAAGATGGTTGATAGTGGAAAAGATATCACACCTCTTTATGTTGGAAAGACATCACTTGATTATTTACCAGAGCTCAAAGAATTGATAGATCGCGATATCATCTATAAGCCAAGTTTTACACCAAGAAGTCTAAGTATGAAAAAAGAAAAAGATGAGGTTATAGAGTATCTTTTGTCAGGACTCTATTCCAAACTCCTTTAATATAAAGGTTTGAATCATTGCATCTTCTTTCATGTATTCATATCTTCCAGATGCACCAGCGTGACCTGCACCCATATTCATATAAAGTAGCTTAGGGTTATGGTCTGTGGCATGATCTCGTAACCTATATATCCACTTCATTGGTTCCCAGTACGTGACTCGAGGATCATTTAAACCACCAGTCGCTAGAATTGAAGGGTAATCTTTTTTTTCAATATTATCATAAGGAGAATATGATTTTATGTAATCGAAATATTCTTTGTCATTTGGGTTTCCCCATTCCTCATATTCAAGCTGAGTGAGAGGAAGAGATGAGTCCATCATCGTATTTAAAACGTCTACAAAAGGAACTTCAGCGATGGCAACTTTAAACATTCCCTCAGGCGCAATGTTGATAGCTGCCCCAACAAGCATTCCTCCTGCGCTACCACCGTTGATAGCTATTTGACCTTTAGAAGTATATTTATTTTGGATTAAGTATTCACCACAGGCGATAAAGTCATAAAATGAGTTCTTCTTTTTTAAGAACTTTCCTTCTTCGTACCAAAATCTACCAAGAGTAGAGCTTCCTCTTATATGTGCAATTGCAAAAATAAAACCTCTATCAACGAGTGAAAGAATTTTCGAACGAAAGGCCGGATCAACATTCATACCATAAGATCCATATCCGTATAACAGCACCGGTGATTTACCGTCTAATTTATCTTCATGTCTTCTAAGAATGCTCATCGGAACAGATGCTTTATCATGAGAGGGGACAGATACTCTTTCTACAGTGTATTTGCTTGAGTCAAAACCAGGTACTTCTTTAAAATAAATTTCTTTAGACTTTTTTGATGTGATATCTAGCTCATAAGTCGTTAAGGGTCTTGTCAGTGAAGAGTAGTCATATCTGAAAAGGTTTGTATCAAACTCTGCATTGTCTCCAGAGTAAGCGTTATAGCTGGGCTCAGGGAAAGAAATAATATGTTCACTATCATCATTAAAGATTAATTTAATTTTTGGTAAACCATTTTCTCGATATGAAATAGCATTAAAACTCTTATAGCATTCTATATCATTAATGTAGATATTATCATCAGGAGCAATGACTTCTTCAGTTTCATTACTTCCTATCTTTCTTCTAATGATTCTAAAATTATGGTGTGTATCATTAGATAAAATATAGAAATATCCATTCTTGTGAGTGGCGTAGTATTCTATTTTATCTCTTCTAGGCTCAATTAGCTCAGGACGAGCGTTAATGTCTTTTGCACTTAAGTAATAGGATGTGTTTGATGTTGATCCATTTGATGTGATAAAGATATATTCATGATCTAGTGATTCATTTACGCCGACAAAGTATTCTCCAGACTCTTCCGTAAAAAGCTCCGTATCATCAGCACTTCCTAAGTTATGTTGCATTACTTTAAATGGCCTTTGATCTTCGTTTTGTACAACATAAACAACACTATATAAGTCTTTGTACCAAGAAACACTATGAGCGACATTATGAATTTCGTCGTTATAGATTTCACCTGTCTCAAGATTTTTAAATTTAAGCGTGTACATTTCTGAGCCATTAGTGTCGACAGTATAAGCTAGAATTTTGTGATCACTTGAAGGATCAAACACGCCTAGGTCAAAATAATCTAATCCTTTTGCAAGTTCATTTTCATCAAGACATATCTCTTCAATATCACTCCCAATTTTTTTTCGGCAGTGAATGGCGTATTCCTTATTTTTCTCATATCTTTCATAGTAGTGATATTCACCATGCTTATATGGACAGGTTGAATATTCTTCTAATTCTCGAGACTTCATTTCTTCAAAAATTTGATTCTCTAATGAAGAATGTGACTTTAGATAGTCTTTTGTGATGTCATTCTCTTTAGAGAGTAATTCCTTTATGAGGGGTCCATCTACTTCATTTTTTATATCGCGAAGCCAAAAATACTCATCTTCTGAGTTTTTTGGATGATTATTTCTTTTTTCAACATATTGGTAACTGAGTTTTTTCATATCCTTATTTAAAAGGTGCCAGGAGACTTTTTCACTACACACTGCGCATAACGCGTTGATTACTGGAAAAGTCTCCTGGCACCATGTGGAAATGTTAATAAATACTCATAATGGGAAGTTAATGATTGCAATATATTACGTCTTCCTCACGGTGCGAATTCTTAGTAAAATTATATTTTAAAAACATGTAAGACATAATCATGGAGATTAGATGAAGTCTATTTTAGTGTTGTTTCAGATTTTCTTTTTTATTAATGTGCAGGCAGAAGAGATGTCTCTTGGATCAATTTTAAATCTGAATGAACAAGTTTATTCAGCTTCTAGAAAAGTTCAGGAAGATCGTGAAGCACCACAAGTCGTTACAATCATCACACCTAAACAAATGAAAAGATTTGGTTTTCGAACGATTAATGAAGCCTTGCAAATGGTTCCTGGTTTTGATGTTCAAAGACAAATGAGAAAAGAGTTTGTGTGGACAAGAGGTGTGAGAGAGTCAGCCTTAATTCTTATCAACTCTATTCCTATAATGAATCCTAATGATAATGAAGCTATCTTAGATAAGGCCTTTAATATTGAAATGATTGATAGGGTTGAAGTTCTCAGAGGGCCTGGAGGTGTTCTTTGGGGGAATAATGCCTTTTTAGGGATTGTTAACGTTATTACAAAAAAAGCTAAAAAGGGTGAAGATCTATTTGAAGTAAATGGACATTATGCTTCTTATGAGCAGAGAAAAGTTGGTTTAGTTGCTTCTCAAAGCTTTGGCGATTTAAGTTATTTTATCTCGGGCCATACTTGGAGAGGTGAAAAGCATGATGTTGAGGTATTCAATAATTATAATGATGGTACAGGTGGAGGCTCACAAATTAGTGGAGTTGGTAGACAAGATGAGAGTCGATGGGATGATGTTTACGCAAATATCTCTTATAAAGACTGGAGCTTCTCATATAAAAGAGATGATCATAGAGAATATACACCGCTCACTGACTTGCAGACTTTTGTTATCCCTGAAGGAGGTAATCCTTTTTACGAAGATGATGAAACCGAACTTTTTCAATTAACGAAGTCTGGTAAGCTGAGTGATGGTGGATCTTATATGTTTAGAGGTCAAGTTCTGAATCGCGACACCATTATTCGTTATCCACAAAGAGCAACAGGAACACCTGATGTTGATATTCTACTAGATGGAATGGAAGTAACAGTCTACACAGCTGACATTCAAATAAATGAGCAAGTCTCTGAAAAGCACGACATCGTTTGGGGGGCAACTTACCAGCATGTAGAAGGTGGTAAGCAGCCTATTGTTTTAAAGCAAAATGGAACTGTAACAAGACAGGATAACTACTTTCAAGCACATGCTAAGTTCACATCGATTAGCGGATTTTTCCAGAGTACATATAAGATGAGTGATCGTTGGAATCTTGGAGGTGGACTACGTCTAGAATACACAGATGCTGTTGCTGAAAGACGATTAAGCTCTGGAAGTATTATTATGGAAGATTTTAATTATGATCCTACTTATATTGTTAACTTAAATTCTATTCATAAGGTTGGAAAGAATGATTCATTAAAGTTTATCTTTAGTAAGGGGATTAGAAGACCTGATGTCGAGCAATCTACAGGAGGAGAAACTTTTGTTGGAAATACAGATCTAAAGGATGAATCTGCTTTATCTTTTGAAATAGATTATTTAAAGGATTTTTCAGGCAAGGTGACTTGGAGAAATAATATTTCACTGACTCATGTAAGTGACTTAATAGATTTTAAGCCAAATAACTCAGGTTCATTTGTTGCAGGAAACTTAGATGATGCGGATATATATGTATTGGAGTCTGAGGTTAAATGGACAATGAAAAATGATTCTTTTCTCTTAGCAAACCTAACTTATAAGACTGGTGAAACAGAGGATGATATCGACTTTTCAATTATTGGTACCAATCAATGGTCATTTAATATTCTAAATTCCTATAGTTTTACTAATAAGTGGTCAGTGAATACTTATATCTCTTACGTTGGTACAAAGGAAGATTACTTTGCTCCTAATCGTGGAGCGGCACCTATTTCTAATCCATCGAGAAAGGAAGTAGATGATTACGTTAATGTTGACCTTGGTTTTTACGGAGAAGGGATTGTAAAAGATCTAGATATGTCTTTCTTTATATATAACTTATTAGATGAAGAGTATTTTCATCAAAATCGCTTTACAAAAACTGGATATTTACACCCAAGACCAGGGCGTAATTATGCTGTGAATATTTATTACAAATTTTAGAGCTAGTTTACTATAAACTATTGAGGACCTATGAAAAAATCAGACTTTAGAATGCTTGTTGTAGATGATGAGCCAGAGCTATTAGAGATACTATCAGAATATTTTGAACTAAAAGACTTTAATGTTTTCACAGCTGAGAGTGGAAATAAGGCATTAGAATTTCTGGATAAAGAAAAAGTCGACTTTGTACTGTCAGATATTCGTATGCCTGATGGCGACGGAATTCATTTGGTGAAATCTCTACGTGCAATTGATGAAAAAGAACCTGTTATTTATCTATATTCTGGGCAAATAGATAAAAATAGTCTTTCAACTGATGAAGACTTATTGATGATGGGAGTTCAAAAGTTAATTAAAAAACCATTTGCAACAGAAGAGATAGAGAGAGAAATTGTAAATTTCTTTGATATAGAGGATTAGATTGAGCCTTAAAAAAATCTCCATATTAACTCTTTTACTATTTGTTAGAGCAAGTCTTGCTGAGGTAATTCCGGTGTTCTCACCGCATTTGAAGACAAATCTCGAATTTAGAGAAAAAGTGAAAAAACAGATGCAGGCGAAGAAAAAGCAAGTGATCTTTTTTTCAAAGTATGAAGAATTTAATTCCTACGTCAGTCAAGAATCTCCAAAAGAACAGATAAGACTTGTAAAAAATATTGGGCAGAAGGGAGTCCTCGATTTTTTATCAGTGAAAAAAATAAAACTTCAGGCTTACACACTTAAAGAGAGACCGGTCAAAGATCTTGACGGAAAGAATGTTGGGGTTGTTAAGTTTACCGAGAATAACGATTTTGTTCAGTTAGTCGAAAAAAAATTCAAGGTAAAATTAAAACAGATTAGAACTGTTTCAAAGGAAGAAAACCTTGTTCCACTATTATTTTTCAAAAATGTAGATCTGATTTTCTTAGATTCACGATCAACATCACTAATTAATAAACAATTTAATATAAAACTAAAAAAATTAAAATGGAATATTGAGTGGGGCGCAGAAGCTCTTATAAGGTCGGGAATAAAATGAAATTACTTTTTAAGTTATTCTTTGTGATATGCATAGGCTTCCAAGCCTTTTCAAATGTCTTAGTTGTTTCTGGTGAGCAACGAAAGTTTTCGTTATTTACTGAGAAATTAATAGAATTTGGAAAAAAGTCTACAGTGAATTATGAAAAGAAATCTTTCTCAAAGGATACAGGTTATAAAGAATTTGAAAGTTATGTTAAATCTAAGCCAGAAACAAAATTAATTATTACCGTTGATAATAAATACTTATCTTTTTTAAAGAAATATAACGAAAAGAACAAGCCTGTGAGGGGGATCAGTGTCCTTGCCCTAAATCTTGAAGAGCAGTTAAAGGACGAAACAAATATTGCAGGAATCAGGTATGAGCCTTCGGCATTTTCTCTGTTTTCAAGTCTAAGATATAATGTTCTTCCAGATGCAAAAAAACTACTCGTGATCTATCGATCAAGCGTATTAAAGAAGCAAATTGAAAAGGCAAGCAAGGAGCTGAAATTTGTTGGCGGAGAGCTTGTTAAGTTAGATGTAATGTCTTTTAAAGGTGAGGAATTAAAAGATAAGTTAAAGATGGCCTTAAAGCAAACAAGCGCTCTTGAATATGATGCGATATGGGTACCTTTAGATTCAGTGTTATTATCACCTGAGCTCTTTATTAATCAATGGCTTCCTTTTACACAGAATCAAGAAAAACCTATTGTCGTTCAATCAGAAAGTCTTGCTGACGTAAAACTGAATTTTGCTACATATGCAGTTTCTCCTAATCTTTTTGATCTTGCTGATCAGACAAAGCAATTAGTTGAGCTCGTTCTATCAGGTAAGTCAGATATTAAAACTATTGGAATCGAAGAAAGTATTTCTATACAAAAGTATATCAATACAAAGATGTTAAATGATTTAGGTATTAAACTAAGAAATGATCTAGAGGACATTGTCTACCTTAGGAAATAAATGCAAAAGAAGATTTTTTTAAGTTCAATAATTATAGGAATCTGCTGTTCAATCTTGTTGATTTCGTTAAGCTTTTATATCTTGTTTGATATTACAAGCTCTCTTTCATCTGTTTTTTCTGATGCGACTTCAGATCTTTTAGAGGGAATTAAGTCTGATGTTGCTAGCCATCAACAAAGGTCATTAAAAAGATTGGATTATGACTTCTTGTTAAGTTCTAAGAATAAAATTCTAAAGGATACGGAGACAATAGTACCAATGGTTAATGATTTCTCGATAATGAGTGTTCGTGACTTTACTAATACCGTATTTCAAAGTGATGCCGATATTGTAGGAATTAGTGTCATTGTCTCTACAGATAATAACTTTACCTTATGGTCTCATGTTAGTAAGAAACTTCCTTTAGGAGTAGGTTTCAACAGTAAGTATAATGTTAAGAAAAAAAAGTGGGAAGCCATCTATAAGGGTAAGCCTGTAGAGCTAGATATCGATTTTTTAAGCGATAAGAACAATTTAAAAGAGAAGTATGAAATAAAAAGAGAAAAAGAGCATATAACTATATTTTCTCCTTTCGATAGTGGATTAGTTATTTATAAATTCTCGCTAGCTTCAATGTTTGATCAAATTAAGAAAGAGAGATCTCTTTACGACAAAATTCAATCGAATATTATTAAGAATTCTGATGATATGCTACTTGAGATAGCTAATAAGAAGAGAAGCTCGATACATGTAACAACTCTGATAATTATTGTTTTTATCATTATCATTATTATTTTTAATTACTTACTTGCGAAAAAGATAGGGGAGAAAATTTCAGAACCAGTTAACTCTCTTCTTGATAGCATCAAAAAGGTTGCTCAAGGTGAATATGAAGAGCATGCAGTTATAAAAAGTGGTGACGAAATAGAAGAGATTGCGAATAATTTCAATTTGATGGTTATGGCGATAAAGGACAGGGACTCACAGCTTCATGAATATCAAAACAATCTTGAAAATATTCTCTCTCAAAGAACTCGTGAACTTGAGGAGGAAAGGGCAAAGAATATTCAAGAATCAAAACTTCGATCAATCGGTGAAATGTCAGCAGGCATTGCTCATGAAATCAATAATCCTCTGGCAACAATAGACCCATCGATAAAAATTGTAAGGATGTTGCTTGATAAAGAACCACCTGATAAAGAAAAAATCTCAAAACGTCTGGATGTAATTTTAGAGATGACTGCAAGAATTTCTGAGATCGTTAAAGGAGTGACAACTTTTGCACGTGATCAAGTGAGCGTTGATGCTGATGTTGTTGAAGTAAGTAGTATCATTTCAAGTAGTCTTAATATGATTGAAAAAAGAGCAAAGAAAAATGATATCACGATAGATTTAATAAATACGGATAAATCTATTAATGTTTTTGTAAAGAAGAATGAAATTATCCAGGTTCTCATTAACCTTTTGAATAACGCTTATTATGAAGTTGATAAGCTGGAAGATAAAAAAGAGCGATGGATTAAAATAGAGTCATATGAAGATGAGAGTAAAGCTATCATTCGAGTATTAAATGGTGGTGATAAAATCAAAGAAGATATCGTTGAAAAGATTATGGCACCATTTTTCACCACTAAACCAGAAGGTGAAGGAACAGGACTTGGACTCTCAGTTTCTCGAGGAATAATGAAATCTTATAACGGTGATCTAGAAGTTGATTTAAAAGAAGAATCGACATGTTTTGTAATGACTCTTCCAAAAGTACGTAATTAATATTAATTAATTTAATGTCTGTGCATTTCATTTGGCTGAGTGGTTATGTTACTAATCTAGTCTTCTTTTAAGGCTCAAAATATTGTCACTTTTGCATTGAAATTTAAATCACTTAATAGGTTCTAATATATTAAAATTGTTGAATTGATTGAAGTCTTAATTATAGTTTACTTAATATTTGTCGATAAATGTTAATATATAACTATATTTTAGATAGATAGGTTAAAGGTGCAGAGATTCTTAATTTTATTCACATTTCTTATATTGATAATCTCTTGTGTACCCATGAGTGAGAAGAAAAGTGAACTTGTTTTTAATGATTCTTCTAATGATGGGGTAGCCGATAATTCTATTGATACAATAGCTCTAGGTAAAAGGTTGTATAAAAATAATTGTATGAGTTGTCATGGTTCACTTGAAAACTCTGATAAGTTGGGAACAAATTATAGTGCTGTGAAATCAGCAATCCAAGATGTTTCTTCAATGTCCCATTTATCTTTTCTAACAGATAATGAGATCTCTGAAGTTGTTGATGTTTTGAAATTCAAAACTCAAGAATTTAAATATCCTGAAATAGAACCTTTATGTATAAATAAGGATGAAATAGCGGATAGTGATTCAAAGTTTTTGACTCCAGAACAACTGAAAAATACGATAATAGATATCTTTGGAGTAATAGCATATAATTCAATTAAAAGTGAAATTGAATCGCTTATAACTAAGCCTGTTCAAGGTGAATTTTCAACTTTTGATGTCAATATAGATAGTCTCCTCGTAAAGAGTTACATGAAAATATTTAAAGCTTTAGTACCTCACGCAGTGGTTGCAGTTAGGAATGAAGATAATTGTTTGAAGCCATCAGGTAACTTGTTAAAAAGCTCTGTAGATTCTACTTGTTTAGGTGAAGTTTTAGAAGAGTGGGGACTAAGAATATTTCGAAGACCTTTATCTTTGAGAGAGTTAGATGATTTTCAGGATACATTTGAAAAAATTGATAATGAAGATTTTGATATTGCTTTTGGTGGAGTCTTAAGCACAATGCTACTTAATCCAAACTTCCTGTTTTTGATAGAAAATAGAGGGGGATTAGTTGGAAACAAGTATCAATTGACAGATTATGAAATGGCATCAAGATTAAGTTTTACATTACTTAGAACTACACCATCAGATCAACTGTTGCTTGCAGCAAAAAATGGAGAGCTTACTAGTGAAGAAAAGTTAGAGGCTCACATAGACTCCCTCATTAATGATACTAGAACAAAAAAAGTTATCAAGGAATTCTATAAGGAGTGGTTGCAAGTTGAAAATGAAGTTCTTGATAGTTATACAGACCACTTTTTAAATCCAACATTGGATAAAATGAACTCCGTGAATATTTATCAATCAGCACAAGAAGAGATAGATCGATTTTTAGATTATATTTTGTTCAATAAGAAAGGTACATTGGAAGATCTTTTCCTTTCTAATTGGGTGAACTTGTCTGGGTTACCAGAACTCGCAAATGTATATGGTGTTACAACAAATGATAGAGTGCTAGACCCATATTTGCGCTCAGGTATATTGACTCGGTCTGCATTACATATCACAGGTTCAAATTGGAAACATCCAATGAAATTTGGTGCAATGTTAAGGCGACATGTTTTGTGTGACGAATTACCAGATCCTCCAGATGATTTTGAAATACCTGAAACAAAGATAGATCCAATTTCAATAAAATCTTCTAGAGAAAGGTTTGAGCAACTTGTTTCAAGTCCAAATTGTTTCGGCTGTCATAAGAGCATTAACGGTCTTGCTTTTGCTTTTGATAATATTGATTCACTAGGGAGAAATATAGATGAAGAAAGGGTGTATGGCCCTACTGCTAATTTTATTGGCGAAGTTTCTGTAAACACTCTTACAAAGCCTTTTATATATAATGGTGACAATTCGATGGCTAGTGATGGTGTAGAGTTAACAAAAAAAATAATAGCTGCACCAAAGACAAAGCAATGTTTTTCAAAGAAGTTAACATCATTTTATATTGGAAGAAAGTTAAGTGAAGGTGATGGATGCTTAGTTGATGAAATAAGTAAGAATGTTGTTGGTAAAAAGAGTCTTCTCTTTTTGGTAAAAGAAATTCTTATGAGTAAAAACTTCAAGATGAAAAAAATAAAACAATAAGGATAATTGTTTATGAAAAAACCAATACTATATAATCGAAGACAGTTTTTATTTGGAAGCGGTGGTTTTTTTCTCTCTATTCCCTTGTTGCCATCACTATTATCTCAAAGCGCTAGAGGAAATTCGTCTTCAGTTTCAAGATTTGTAAGCATTTTAAGAAGAGACGGGGCACCAATCGATTTTTGGCCAAGACTTTCTTTAAATCAACTTACGAAACTTGGACCTACCACAAGAGAATTTGATTTGAGCAAAATTAGTGGAGATTTATCATACTGCTTTGGAAGTAAGTTCAACGATCTAAAGTCTGATATGATAATATTAAAGTCTATTAACGGAATGGAGAAGTTTGGAGATCACGGAAGTGATTGTATCTTAACCGCTATGAATTATAAAAAATTTCCAGAGAGAAACCCAAGTGGTGGACCTTATGAATCAATTGATCAACATATTATTAGAAAAATATATGGAGATAGTGATCCTTTTGAAAAACAACTAAATATCCAAATTTCGTATAGCTCAAAAAGAAGTTCTTATTCTTGGTATTTAGACGGGGATAATCCTAAAAAGCATCCTGCTTACAATAATCCTAAGACAATATTTAATGACTTTTTTAATATAGAAAAGCCAGATTCTGTTAGGGACTTAGAAAATGAGAAATTAGTTATCGATAAAGTTCTTGCTCATTTTAATTCAGTTAAAAATAGTAAGTCGATTTCTAAAAATGATAAACTAAGACTTGAGGAATTTAGTGAAGAAATATTTTCAGTTCAATCTCAGTTAGATAACAGTAATGATTATGCTGGTTGTGTAGTTCCAAGTGGGACAAATGGTAATTATGTAAATTTAGAACAAAGAATACAGCAAACATTTAAAGTAATGACCCTCGCATTAAAATGCGACAGAACAAGAGTCATTAATTTTGATTTTAATCCAGATACTATAATAGCACCTTATTTTAATGGTAAAGGCCACCATGGTGTTTCACATGGGAATTCATCTGAATATGTTAATGTTTTTAAGAATATGCATAAATGGCACAATGATTTCATTGCAGACTTTATAAAAGATCTTAAAACAGAAGATCCATTTAATACAGGTAAGACTATTCTTGAAAATACATTAGTCTTTATGTCGAATGAAATTGGTAACCAAGGAAATGGTGGACAAACAGGTAATGATGCCAATCACATAAGGGTTGATGTACCTTGTGTTCTATTTGGTAATGTAAATAAATATTTTAAGACAGGTCGTTATCTTGACTATCGAAATGACAATACCCCAGCTAACAATAGATGGTACAAGCCATTAGGTCATCCTTATAATCAAGTTTTAACAACTATAATGAATGCTTATGGTTTAACTTATCATGATTGGGAAAGAAACAACGTGAGGGGTTTTGGAGATTACAGAGGACAGCTTTATAATAAATCTAAACCAGATCTAATGACTTTAGGAGATAAGAGGTCACCTTTACCATTTATAAAAGCTTAAAAAAGAGTTAGGGTATAAGCCGGGTTCTGTATTGGACTATCATTCGTCTAGGCCTAGAATTACTCCTAGGCTCAAGCGCTTAACCCGTTCACGGAAGCTGGCTACCCCCAAAATGTGAACCTATTCAAACTTGCACCGCCTAGAGTTTACCTGTTTTCACTACAGCAGGTAGGTTGCCCTTCACGGATTGGCCGGCCGAAGCTACCCCAATCTCGTTCAAACCCCTGTACTTTCTTTCTGTTGCACTTGTCCTCACCTCACGGTGGACGGGCGTTACCCGCTAAGCTGCCATGTGGAGCCCGGACTTTCCTCCCGTACCTTCGTACCGGCGATAGTCTCCCTAACTCTGAGCATTAGTTAACAGATAAAACTTCTAAGTGTCAAAGAATAGTGAAATATTAATCCTCTTTAAAAGAACAATTTGTTAAGCTTTGTTTGATCTTGATTTTATCTTCTCCTGGCTCAGATTGAGAATATGAATATTCTCCTTCACCAGTATTCTTATCAATACTTAGTTCTAGATGTTGGTGATACTTTCCAAGCTTTAAACCAAAGAGTGGAACGAACAGTTTTTGCTTAACATTGTAAGATACGACTAACTCATTACTATCATTAGAAAATGATCTTTTTATCGAGTCAATTGATCCTGGCATATCTAAGTCACCACCGGTCATATATAGTTCGCCACTGTTAT
>NZAF01000133.1 GCA_002686115.1 Halobacteriovorax sp.
ATCTTTTAAAAATCTTTCTTCTTCATTAATGATATTTTTAAAAACTTCAAATGCTTTATCAATAGAATCGTTATAAGAAATCCCTACAACTAAATCGAGACGTCTTTTTCCATTCTTTGTGTAGTTTTTAAGAGGGACACCCCATAGACAACTATTAGGGCATGAAATGTATAAAGAGTCTCCTGTTTCAAGAATTGTCGTAAGAAGATTAATCTCTTTTACTGTTCCACTGGTAGAGCCAAATTCGATAAAATGTCCTACCTTAAAAGGTCTAAGTATGATTAATACAAATCCTGCTGCGACATTACTTAGTGTATCTTTAAGAGCTAAACCAATTGCTAAACCAGCTGTTCCTAGTACTGCTAAAATGCTCGAAGTGTTTACACCATAAATATCGAGAATAATGATTAGAGAAATTAGATAGATAAAAACTTTTAATGTCGTCGTAATAAGTGGTAGGGCAGTTTTATCAAATTGTTCAACTTTATTTAAACTTCTTTTAATAAAGCCAATAATGATATTTGCAATGAAGTATGTCGCTACAATAACAATAAGTGTTAAAATGAGGTTTTCTCCAAGTGCTTGCATATTATCAGTATTAGTATTAAACAGATTTTTCATCATTGATTTCATTCATCTTCCTTTTTAGATATTTGAAGGCCTTTGGATACCTTCTTCATTCAATAATTTATTACCGCGGGTTACAATATCACTTTGTAATGATTTTTCAAACTTTACATCTAAGACATAGCTTTTAACTGTTGCTTTAATGACAAAATTATTCGATGCAGAAACTTCCTCAAAGACGATCGCCACCGGCTTTTCTAAAAAAACATATCGACTTGTAATCACAACTTCATGGAGTAATTTTTTTACTTTAGAGAGGTCTTCTTTGACAGAGATATAAAAACTTGTCGTTACCATCATATCAAGCTCCCCACTGTTGCCACTTGCAACAACATCTGAGAGAAATTTTGAATTTGGAATTGTGACGAGGTCGTCATTTAGAGTTTGTAGTCTAACAGACCTGAGCCCAATAGACTTGATCTCGCCATATTGGTCTCCAAACGATACTCTATCACCAACTTGAAAAGGCTTATCAAATAATAAAATAAATCCAGCTATAATTGATTCTACAATCTCTTTGAGGGCAAAACCAATGGCCACGGCAGCAGAACCACCCATTGTGACAAGAACTTCTTTAGTTGGCTTAAAGACAATGTAAAAAAGAGTAATCGTTCCAACAAGGTAAAGGATAAAGGAGATAATTGTTGTTAATTGCAGGATAAAAAGTCTTTTTCCAGTGAACTTTTCTTGAATCTTTTCAGACCATAGATTCAAGAGTTTTGAAAAAATAATAATAGCACTTAATCCTACTAAGAAATAAACAATCTTATCTAGTCTTAAGAAATCAAATATAAGCGATGTTGTACTAGTTTCCATATAAGTAATTCTTTGACCTTAAATATTTTATCATTTGGTTTTGTGTGTAAATATCAACCATGTATCTTCTTCTTTCGTCACGGTAGAGTAGTTTTAATTCGAGGGCCATTTTTATAGCGTTTCTAACAACTCCTTCGCTAAGGTTTGTTGTTGTCTCTATTTCTTTTGATGAGAGATTTTCGTGTTTTATAATATGTGCCATTGTAAAAAGAAAATCGTCACTAAGTTCTGAAAGATTGTTAATATCTTTATACTTAGGAAGATTCACACTAAGAGTTTTTACATTCTTTCTCGATAAAGCACTTAGCCATAAGAATAATGCCATTCTTGGGTTACCACTAGACATCTCCCACAGCAATTTAAAAAATTTAGACTCTACTGTTGCATAACGGTCAATCTCGTCTTGAGACCTTGTGGCATTGATTAGAGTATCATAAGAGAGTTTAAATTCTGCGCAAGCATGTCTCTTTAAAATAAGGTCTTTTATTTTGACATCACTCCAGCCTCTAAGTTCATAAACATTTCTAAAGAATTGGTTTTTTCCAAATGCTCTATCTAAGTAAAGCCAGCTATATTTATTAAATGATAAGACCCAGAAAATATTGTTAGTATTAAAGTTAATAATATTGATAAGGGCGTAATAAGCTTCAAAACCTCTCTCTTTTGAAAGAAAGACATTTTGCGCTTCATCTAAGTAGATGATGACTTTATTTTCAAGTGATTGATCATAGTCATATATTGTACTCTTAAGACTTTCGCTTGAATCCATCTCAAAGAGATCCTTCATAAACTTATGAAGGTCATCTTCAGTTATTACTTTAGATGGAACTTTTTTAAATATTGTCTCTACTTTAGAATTTTCATTTTTTTCATAGGTGGTGAGTACTTGCTTTATAAGTGTTGTCTTTCCAATCCCTTTATCTCCATAAACGACTAAGGAGTGTTCTTCCGATTCTTCTCTCAGCCACTCATCAATATCTAGCTTCATGTTCTTATAAATTTTTTCATCTGAAACAATGAACTGTCCTGCCGAGAGGTCTATCTCTCCAGAGAAGTTTTCTTGATATTCTTCTGGGATAGACATTTTGGAGCCATTAGGGGCATCTATATTGGCTAATTGCTTCTTAAAAATATTTGCAGATATTTTCTTAGATATTTCAAGATTCTCGGTTAATTGAATTAACAAATCAAAGATAGATAAAAGAGCAATTGAAATAAGATGTAAAAAGGGAACATATTTATTTGGCAGAAGCTTAGAAGTATTCTGGATTTTATCAACAATCATTCCTGAAAAGTTTCTCTCTAGGTATGAAAGTAATTCGTCTTTCCAGTTAAAAGCAGCCTTGCCAATACGGTGGAATGAAAGAATTAACACACAAAAGTTAATAATAGTGTAAATGAAGACTTTACCTGCCGTACCTTCAATGAAAATCATGATAATGGTGTATGATAGGTAAACATTTGCTAGGTACTCTGAAGTCTGATTTGCACGCTTTTTAAACTGGTAGAAGTTACTGAGGTCTAAGCGAGAGAGTTTACCAAGTGTGATAACAACAAGTGATTTAATGATTTTATAAGTAAAGTAAATCGTGGCAAATTTCGAAAGTATTAGAACATCTTGAGGAAGTTCTGAGTCCATAGTGAATTTACAAATAATAAGCCATACAATGGAATGAAAATTTTCTTTGTATTTATTCCATACAGATATCGCACTTTTGATGATCTTATTGCGATGGTACTTGGCAACTAATGTCGAGAATAGGCGATCAATAAAATTATAACTGTGTTCAATAAAGTAATGTAATAAAAATAGTATAAAGACAAAGACAATGACCTTAAAGACATCAATGCTTATTTTCTTTAGGCCATCTTTGTCAGAGATATAATTTTCTCTAATATAGATAAATTTCGTATACAAAAACGTGATAACTTTTTGAGGTGATGAACTTATTTCTTCAGCTAACGAAATGTAGAATGACTTCTTGCGGAATTGTTCAAAAAGAAATGAATTAGGCATCATTAAGAATATTCTACTTCTAAGAGCGTTTGCTTGTGATAGCAATGTCGTTTGAAGTCTTATTTCGTATTTCTTTTTGCTTGATATGTCTTTAATGATTTCTCTTTTCTTTTCGATGTTTTCATTAGAAAGACTTTCTATTTCTTTTACAATTGGTCTTAATTCTTCTTCTACATTATTCTTTGGTACCTTCAGCTCATCAGGGAAATTAATTAATGGTGATGACTTTATCAAGTGTTTAAAATTTAAACCAATAACCTCTTTCCAAATTGATTGCACAATAAAGAAGTTCTTAGATAGGTTATCCTCTTGAGGGTTCTTAGATACACTCAGGGAAATCTCTTTTAGAAGTTTAGACTTCTTTTCAAAAACTTCAATTGATTGCTCTAGTTTTTCACTATAACGAAGTCCTACATTTATGATTTCAAGCTTATTTTTTTTGAGATTGTTTTTTAATATTAGAAGTTCTTTCTTCGTTGAATTAATTTCACTAAGAACTTGCTCATCACTTTCAGTAGTGCTCTTTGTAATGTCTTTCTTTACTTCTTCTGCTTCTTTTTTTTCTGATTCAATTCTCAACTTCATATCAGGTAGTGCCTGAGAGGAGTCAAGGTTAGATTTGATGAAATTATTTAATTCTTCGTTTTTTGAAATAAGTTCAATCTTTAAATTGATGAGTTTCTTAGATGAATTGTGAAATTGGTCACTTTGCTTAGTGAGATTTAATTTCTGAAGGCAAGACCAAATGATTTTGTGCTCGTCAGCAATACCGTTATCTTTATCTCTTTTCTCTTGAAGCTCTTCAATGACTTTCTTCGTTTTTTCAAGAGTAAAGTCATGGCCAAATATTAATGTGGAAGATAATTTACTCTTTTCACTACCGCTTAATATTGAATTAATTTCTTTGGATTGAGTTTGGATCGTTTCTAGGGCTTTGCCGTAATCCTCAAGTACTTCATTTTTTTTACACTCCATAGCAGGTGTAGAAAAATTAAGGCTCATAAAGACAAATATGATTGCTCTTATGACTTTAAATGACATTTACCGTTTCCTTCTTTTATATTTTTTTTAATATAGCTCGAAGTGTTATAAGACGTCATCGTTTTTCTGAATTGAGCATGAAATATGCAAGAAATTCTTTCATATATATAAAGATGGAGATATTATTATGAAAACAATGCAGAGAAGTTATGAAAATTACAGAAATCATACAAGAATTTAACCCCCTTTACTTAAATGACTTAAAAAATGAGATGCATCATTCGATTTTTATTAATGAAGCATCATATAAAATTCTAATTCTAAGAGGACTTAATATCACAGATGATGGTCTTGGATATTTATCTAGTGGTTTTGTAATAAATAACGATAAGCATATTTATAAGTTTGATAGAGAAGGGGACTGTTTAGATAAAAGCGATATACCTTTTTCTGAGTTATATAAACTTCTATCTCCCATTTTTGAACGTAATGATAAGATTGTGATGCATTACATAGACGAGATTGATAAGTTAGAAGATGTTTTATTTGGAAGAAAATCAACTCGTATTTTTATGGACGTTTGGTTTGATTTAAAAAAAGACCTTACTCGCATGGATCGATACTTTGAAAGAAGTTTAAAAGTCATCGGCCAACTTCATAAGGAATTTTCTAAGGTGGATGATTTTCAAAAAGTCGAATTTGCAGATCTCATGAGCGCTGTAAGCCATCTTCAACAAAGCTTAAAAAACCAAATTTCTAGACTTGATGCACTTTATAATTATTTCGCATCGATAAAAAATGATAAGCTTAATAATAACCTTTATCTTTTGACCGTTTTATCTGCTGTTTTCTTACCATTAAATCTCATTGTTGGTTTCTTTGGTATGAATACAGAGAACTTACTTTTTAAAGATAATCCTATGGGTACTCAGTATGTTATATGGATTGTTTCAGGTTCATTCTTACTGACACTCTTTGGCTTACCACTTATACGAATTATTGATCACCGGATACTTAAGATCTTCTTAGGTCGCTACAATATGTATAATAAAATCTCAGGTAAAATAGACCGTCTTTTTAAATTAGATTAATTCAAGAGCTTTCATGGAAAATACAATTAAACTTATCATTTCAGAATTACAGAATAGAGATAATCTAAAGATTATCATGCTTTCACTTTTAATTTTTGGTATTTCACTAATATTTAAAAGTTTGTCTGCAAAGTCATTGAAGAAGAATGATGATTTAAATGCACTAGAAAAACTCTCATTTAAAAGATCCCTAAATCTCTATGCAAACTTGATAACTTTTACCTTAATCGCATTCTTATGGTTTTCTCAAATTCAATCATTCTTTGTTTCTATTGTCGCGGTTGCGGCTGCATTAGTTATAGCGACAAAAGAGCTTATTATGTCAGTTATGGGTGGTATTTCAATAAAGCTTAATGGACATTTTAAAGTTGGTGATCGAATTGAGGTTGATACAATTCGAGGCTTTGTTGTTGAGAAGAGACTAATGGTGACTAAAATTTTAGAGATTGGACCTGATAAATACTCTCAGCAAACAACGGGAAATTTAATCACTGTGCCAAATAGTATTATTTTGAGTCAGTCAGTGGTGAATCAATCCTACTTTAGCGATTACAGTATAAAGTCTTATAGCTTTAAGCTTATAGAAGGTAAGAGCTTTGTAGAGCTTGAAGAGAATCTTTTAAAGTGGGCCAATGAAGTTTGCTCACCATATTTAAAGGATGCTGCCAAAACTATTGGAAGATTCTGTAATAGGGAAGGTCTATTAATTCCTATGATAGAGCCAAGAGTAAAAATCGTTAGAAATGATGATAAGGATTTTGAAATTCTCTTAAAAATGCCTGTAAAGAATGAGGCCATTGGTGATGTTGAACAAGACCTCAATAGACGTTTCATTGCACTATCTGAATCTAAATAACATCAACAATATTATTTTTAAGTTTTGTTTTTGCATTACCATGAGAAGTTGCAATATGGATCATGGCATCTCCCTTATTAACTAGTGGGATTTCGCTTAGACCAACAATAACTCCAGCTTCTTTTGAATATACATTATAAGGATTTTCTCCAAATGGATCAGAAACCACAGCAAGTAACTCTTTTGCTTCTACATGCTCACCAGGCTTTTTAAGAATTCTAAAAGATCCGCTATGAGGAGCTCTCACCCAGTAACTTGATTGGGCGATGAAAGGGAGATTCTTAACTGTTTTATTTTCATAAGTCTTAAGCATTCCGATATCTTTCATTACTGAGAGGCATCCGTTTAACCCCGCTTTGACAATTTTATCTTGAAATCTTAAGGCCTCTCCACCTTCAAATAAAAGAAAGTTAACTTTTTTCTTTCTTGCTGCCTCTCTGAGAGACCCATCTCTTAATTTTGAGTTAATGATGACGGGAGCTCCAAAGCTTAGCGCCATTTTCTTTGTTTGATGATCATCGATACAAGCTCTAATTTGAGGTAAGTTCGTTCGATGAATGGCCCCAGTGTGTAAGTCTATTCCATGAGTACATTTAGAAACAATCTCTTTCATAAAGACATTCGCTATTTGTGAGCCTAGAGAACCATTTCTAGTACCTGGAAAACAACGATTTAAATCTTTTCTGTCTGGAAGGTAACGAGACTTATTATAGAACCCAAAAAGATTAACGACAGGAATAAGTATTAAAGTTCCTTTAAGGGACTTTTTCTTTATGCGCTGGCTAATTCTTTTGATAATTTCAGTGCCGTTTATTTCATCTCCATGAATAGCAGCGCTTATAAACATTATAGGTCCATCTTCAAGACCTCGAATAACCTCTATCGGTATATTAATTTTTGTATAGTCATAAAGAGAAGCGATCTCAAGTTTTACTCGCTTTCTTTCTCCTTTTAAAATGATCTGGTTTCCAATTTTAAATTTCGCTGGATTGACTTTCTTTTTCATAATTTTTTAACTTTTGGTTTTCTTCTTTTCTGTGTCTTTGGTGGGATTAGCTCTTTCATTGACTCTAGTTTTCCAAAGCATAGTAACCTGTCATTTTCTTCTAGAGTTCTTTTATGTTTTGGGTTTGGAATTACTTTTCCGTCTCTATGTAGAGATAAAATAGTTATTTCTTTTTCTTCTAGAGCAGAATCAACAATAGTCTTTCCAATATATTCAGAACCTTTTGGAAGATGTATCTCAGTGATACCATAACCTTTGCTAACACTAAGTTTCTGTCTTAAATCAATCTCTGGGTAGTCAACTTGGGCTGCAATATAGTCAACAAATGCTCCTGCAATATCAAGCTTCGTACAACCTTCAATCCCTTCAAGTCCTGGAGAGGAGTTGATTTCCATAATTTGTGGACCATCTTTTCCTTCTAGCATATCAACACCTGCGATACCTAGTCCCATAAGTTTTGCTGCTCTAATTGCAGTTTCCTTGTAAACCTCATCAAGTTCAACGATCTCTGTCGATCCACCTCGATGAACATTACTTCTAAACTCCTGTCCCTTTGCAACTCTTCTCATTGCTGCCACAACTTGGTCACCAACTACAATTGCTCTAATGTCTTTTCCTTTACTTTCTGCTACAAACTTTTGGATGAGAATATTTTGTTTTTGGCTTTGGAGTAATTCAATGATTGATGTGGCCATTTCTTGAGTTTCAGCAAGTAAAACACCAATTCCTTGAGTACCTTCAAGTAATTTAATAATAATAGGTGCACCACCAACTCTTTCAATCGCAGGTAGTACATCTTCTTTATTCTTAACAAAAGTCGTCGCCGGAATCCCTATCTTATGTCGACTTAGAATTTGAAAACTTCTAAGCTTATCTCTTGAATTTAAAATTCCATCTGCAGTATTAGGACAATAGACATCCATTTGCTGAAATTGTCTAACGATTGCTGTACCAAAATAAGTGATTGAAGTTCCCACTCGAGGTAATATAGCATCAAAGTGCGAGATTCTTTTTTGCTTATAATAAAGGTCAGGCTCTCCAGCTTCAATGTCGATGGCAAATTTCATCGTATCTAAAACTTGTACAGAGTGTCCTCTTGATTTACAAGCTTCTACAAGCCTTCTTGTACTATAGTTTTTTGGTTCTCTTGAAAGAATTGCTAATTTCATTTTGTCCTCTTTAAAAAATTAAAATGCAGTATAATCAAAGCACGTTGAAAGCCTCTAGGCAACAATTCTTAAGTAATCTCTTCAAACTTAGTAGAGAGTGTTTGTAGGTTTTTGCTCGGTGTGCAAAATCACGAGGTATGTTATTATTAGTGAAAGGATTTTAATTCATGGAAGCAAACATATCGGAGATTGATACTCTTAAACTCGAAGCAAAATCACTTATTCAAAAATATAAGAGTGATAAGTCTTCAATACATCCTTTTGATCTAAAGGAAGTTGTTCTCGAACTTAGAGAACTTGACGAAAATGATTACCTAAAAACTCTTAGGTTGATCCCTAATGATCTTTTAGCTGAAGTTATTGCTGAAATGCCTGACCATCTTCAAGGTGAGGCATCTGAAAAGATTCGAAAAAGTAAACTTATTAAGATTACTGAAGAGATGGACACCGATGATGCCGCGACATTTATTAAAAATGTTAGTGAGCAAAGTCAGAGTCTCGCTGAGGATATTCTTCAGCATATCACACCGATAGAGCAGGAAGTCATTCGAAATCTTATTTCTTATGATGAAGATGTTGCAGGTGCTCATATGCAGACAGAACTTTTTTCTGTTCATGAGACAGAGGTTGTCGGTGATGCAATTAAGAGACTTAGAAGATTAAAAAATGAAGGTGAGATACAAGATATTTCTCAGGTATTTATTTTAAATAGTGAAGATAAATTTGTATGTTCTATAGGGGTTGAAGAATTAGTTTTAATTAATCCAAATGACTCTTTTAAGTCTGGGCTTGATAGTGGTAAGTATCGAAGAAATGAAGTTGTTGCAGATCACTTTGAAGACTTAAAAGAAGTTTTAGAAAAAGCCCTCGATTATAACTTATCAGTTATTCCTGTCGTTAATGAAAATCATCTATTACTTGGGCGAATCACATCAGATGATATTTACGACTTTATCGAATCACAAGCAACAGAAGACATGTATGGTCTTGCAGGTGTAAATGCAGAGGTTGAGCAGACTGATGATCTTTTTGAGGTTGCAAAGACAAGGGCCACTTGGTTAGGTGTTAATCTTGTGACCGCTATTTTAGCTTCTTATGTTGTTGCTTTATTTGATTCAACAATTCAGTCATATGTATCACTTGCTATTCTTATGCCTATCGTTGCATCAATGGGAGGAAATGCTGGAACACAAAGTTTGACAGTTACTGTTAGACAGCTCTCTATTGGTGAAATTGATTTTGAGGATGCGATAGATACTTTAAAAAAAGAAGTCATTCTTGCTACTGGCAATGGTTTTCTTTTTGCGCTTGTTATTGGAGTTCTTTCTTATTTGTGGTTTAAAATGCCTCTTTTAGGTGTGGTAATTGCACTATCTACTGTTCTAAACTTGGTGATTGCTGGCTTCTTTGGCGCTGTCATTCCACTTGTCTTAATGAAGGCAAAAATTGACCCGGCAGTTGCTAGTACCGTTGTACTAACAACCATCACAGATATATTTGGTTTCTTGAGTTTCTTAGGACTTGCAAAAATTTTATTAGTATAAAAAGATTAAGCCTGTTTAGAGTTCTTTTTTGCTAGCTCTTGCTCTTCTTGGCAGTCTCGACATAATTCAGTTGTTGGAGTTGCAAGCAGTCTTTTATAAGGGATCTCACAAGAGCAGTCTTCACATATTCCATATTCTCCATTTGAAATCCTATGAAGTGAGCGGATAATTTTCTCTAAATATCGTGTTTCTCTATTAACGAAGCGATTATTTTCATCTTGTTCTTTCTCTGCAGAGGCAATATCAGTGAGATCACTCAAATGATTTAACTCTAGTGTAAAACGATTATGTTCTTTTATTGAATTTAAAGCTAATTGCTTCTGAGTTTTTAGAAGTAATGTTAATTCTTCTAGATTTTCTGGGCTTAATTGTTCTTCATTATTTTTCATAGCTCCCTCATAATTAAAACATTTAAAAGATAAAACTCGTATCCGGTCTTCCTGATCTCATAATCAGTTTACTCACTTCTTCAATAATAGCGTCTTTAGATTTTGCCTTTTTTAATCTTTTTGAAAAATTAAAATCATTTTTATCAAATGAAAGAGAATAATTTTTAAAAATCTCTTCATCTTTTTTGATATTTTTTATAGCAACCATAGTTAGATCATCAACATAGGCGATGTTTGGATCATCAGAGTGTTTTATATATCTTGAATTATCATTCAAGTAAAAGATTGTTCCCGACCTAATATATGAGAAGTTTATAAATTCTAATATTGACTCTATACTCATCTTTTCTAGAATTCTACAAAAGTCACTTTTCCAAAAGGTTTTAGTTGTATTGGAATTATAGGTCCATACTTCCTGGCCTTTTTTGATATCTGATGCGGCAAAGAGTCCTAGGCCGTCATTTCCTGAATAGAGTATTTTAGTTTTAATGAGTAACATCTTTCACTTCCATTCATTTATAAAGAGGGGCGTTGCACCCCTCATTTTGAACTCTTAATATCTATCCTTACTCTTGATCAGACAGGCTATTAATGAGAAGTTCATCTTCTCCTACCTCAACATCCGTTGGAGCGGCAGAAGTTTCTTCTAGTGTCGTTTCTGTGGCGATACTTCCGAAATCTGATTCAGAACCAGCATCTTCATCAGCATACACAAAAGAAATAGTTAGTAGTAAAACAAGTAGTAGTTTTTTTAACATGACGATCTCCTTATTAATTTAGTGATAACTTTTTCACTTTCTTTTTCTTAGCTGTTTGGCACCATTTAACTTTCTTATCTTCATTAAACTTTTTCATGTTCTTTACGCAAAGGTGAGTTCTCTTTTTATTTGCTACTTTGTCACATGAAATAGCTGTGCGTTTTTTATCTCTACAAGTATAATCTTTTGATGCCAGAGCATTAGTTGCTAAAAGTACTAAAGCCGTCATAAGTAGTGTTTTCATTCGTCTTCCTTTTACGTTGCACAATTACAACTGAAGTTATTATCGTGCTTTTTAAAACTTTGGTAAAATCGTTTTATTTCCTGTTATAATTAGGTTAAAATTAAGAAAATTATTGAGGTTATTATGGATCGCTTAAATTACAGTCACTTATTCTATTTTTATGTAGTTGCAAAAGAAGGTTCAATTAAGGGGGCTTCTGAAAAACTATATGTTACTCAGCCTACAATTAGCGATCAGCTAAAGCTCTTAGAGGAGTTTTTTGATTGTAAATTATTTGATCGTCGAAATCGTAGTCTCTATCTGACAAAAGAAGGTGAGCTTGCCCTTAAGTACGCACAAAAAATCTTTGATATGGGAACTGAGCTTACGTTTAGACTGAGGAATAAGATTCAACTGCCTAAAACCTCTCTAGATATTGGTATCACTCACTTTATGTCTCATTACTTTTTATATGAGACGGTGACGCCTTTATTTGGACAGGAGAATGTATCGATAAATTTTAAAGAAGATGAAAGACATTTACTGCTTGCAGACTTAGAAGAAGAGAAAATTGATATGGTATTTACAGACTCCAAAGATGCTCTATCTACTAATATGGATGCATACCGTGTTGGCGTAAATAAAACTTTTGCTATTGCACATAAGAAATTTAGAAAGTTTAAAAAAGATTTTCCTGAATCTTTAAATTCTATACCTTACTTTAACTATACCAATGAGACATTCTTAAAATATGAAGTAGAACTCTTCTTTTCTAAGAATTCAATCTCTCCAAAAGTCATAGGAGAAGGGGATGATATTGATCTTTTTCAAGCTGTCACCGAGCAGGGGCTAGCATTTACAATTGTGCCTGAAGTCGCAAAAAATAGGATTTGCAAGAATAATAAAGATGTTATTGTATTAGGGGAATTAGAAGAGCTACAGACTTCAGTTTGGGGTATTGTTAAGAAAAGCTATAAAGGGCTTGGATATAAATTATTAAAGAAGGAATTATGAAATGAAAAATGAAATTGAGGTTATGACGCCAGATAATTTTGAGGCGGAAACTCATTTTTACCCAAAGGCCTTAAATGCACAATTGCATCCAATGGTTAGTCATTTTATTAATCTTGACCATGAAAGATTAATTAAAAGATATATACATCTTAATCCTCAGGTTAAAGAAGAAAGCTTGCGTGAAGTTTTAACTTATCAAAGTCGATACTTCTTCTGGGGTGGTGCGGATTTATTCTATACAACAACTGAGGAGGGAAATAGAAGGATGGTTGTTCTTGAGACAAACTCATGCCCATCTGGACAAAAATCGATGCCACCAAGAAATGATTCAGATGAGCATCGAGGATATCGTTACTTGATTGAAGAATCTTTCTTACCGGCACTTAAAAAAAGAAGACTTCCTGAGGGAAAGCTTGCGGTTATTTATGATAAGAATTATATGGAAACATCAGGTTATGCTCAAACCCTTTCTGATTTAACGGGTGAAGACGTTTTACTTATTCCACATTATCATGGAGAGAATCAGCATCTCTCTTTTTCTGATGGAATTCTCTATGTAAAAAAAGATGGTGAATCAATTCCGATAAGAGCAGCATTTCGTTATGTCACGCAGAAGCCATGGAATAGAATTCCTCCAACATCTAAGACTTTTATCTTTAACTCGACACTCGTATGTCTTTCTGGTGGAAGAAATAAGTTATTAGCGAATAAGGCCTATGAAATTTATAACTCTGAGTTAGCTGGAAGTGGATTGTCGATTAATATGCCAGAGACAATAAAGGATGTATCCAAACTTGAAATACCTCTTTGGGTTAAAAAGTTTGGTGGCAAAGCTGTTGTGAAAAATCCATATTCAAATGCTGGTCAAGGAGTTTTTACCATTACAAATGAAGATGAACTGAATAAGTTTATGGAGAGTGAATACTCTTATGATCAATTTATTGTTCAAAGTTTAATTGGTCATTATGAATGGAGTTCCCATAGTTCTCTTGGGCGTTATTTTCATATTGGAACTATTCCTAATAAAAAAGGTCACATCTATATTGCTGACCTGAGAATGATGGCCTATTCATCGCCTAAGGGATTTTTTCCATGTGCTGTGTACGCAAGAAGAGCTCTGGAGCCTCTTAGTAGTGAAGTGCCAAAAGATAGTTGGAAAGTTCTTGGAACTAATTTATCACAAAAGCTTGGCGAGAATGAGTGGAGTTCAGATACTAAAAGACTAATGCTTATGGATAGAAAAGACTTCAACAGTCTTGGAATTGGTATTGATGATCTTATTGAAGCATATATTCAAACAGTTCTTAGTATTATTGCCATTGATAAGATGGCCCAGAACCTAGTTAATAAAAAAGGTGCCTTTAGGCATAAGCTATTTAAGTCATTAGACAATGATAAATCATTATTAGATGAGATCATGAGGTAAGAAATGAAAATTGGACTTTTAAGTAAAACACCAGACAATTACTCAAACTCTAGATTAATAGAAGAAGCTGCCAAAAGAGATATTGAAGTCTTACCAATCGATTATAGTCATTGTGACTTAATTATTGATCCACTTCATCCAGATATATTCTATAAAGGAGAATCTTTAAAACATCTTGATGCAGTCGTTCCTAGAGTCGGGATTATTAAGAGTACTTATGGCATGGCCGTTATAAGACAGTTTGAAGCACTTAATATTTACTGTTTAAATAGTTCTCTTGGTATATCTAGGGCCCGCGATAAAATGCGTACTTTACAGCTTCTGGCCCAAAAGAATCTTCCTTTTCCAAGTTCAGCGGTTGCTAATGATTCAATGGCAGGGCCGAAACTACTACATCATGTTGGTGGTGTGCCAACAGTGATGAAGTTAACAGAAGGGATGCAAGGAAAAGGAACGGTACTTGCTGAAACAGAGAATTCAGCGAAATCAATTATAGAAGCCTTCAGTATGATGAATACGAATCTCATCCTACAAAGGTTCATCAAGGAGTCAAAAGGGACAGATATTAGAGCTTTCGTTTTAAATGGAAAGGTCGTCGCATCAATAAGTCGAAGTTCTGAAGATGATTTTAGATCAAATCTACATCTTGGTGGAAAGGCCATTACAATAAAGCTCACCCCTAAGGAAAGAGAAATAGCAGTAAAAGCAGCAAAAGAATTTAAACTAAATATGGCAGGCATTGATATCTTACGAAGTGATGACGGTCCTCTTATTTTAGAGGTAAATGCATGTCCAGGTTTAGAAGGAGTTGAAAAGACAACAGGAACAAATATAGCAGAAAAAATAGTTGAGTTTTTACTAGAACATAGTGAACAAGTGAAAACTAAACCAAATTATCACAAGAAAACTTCATTATAAAAAATGAAGAGAAATCATTAAGAGAAAGAAATGAATAAAATTGTAACAATAAAAACAAAAGATCAATTGAAGTTATCAGATTTTAAAAGAGGGGAAAAACACCGCTTGTATGTTCATCTCTCTGAAAATGCCTTAAGTATCCCATGGAAAGTTCCTGTTATTGTCGTTAGAGGAAAGAAGAAAGGAAAAGTACTAGGGATAACGGCAGCTATTCACGGGGATGAGTTAAATGGAATTTCTACAATTTTTAAACTGATTGAAGAAATTGATCCAGAAAAGCTAACAGGAACCCTTGTTCTTGTCCCGATTTGTAATGTTCCTGGTTATATGACTAATAAACGATATTTCCTAGATAATGTTGATTTAAATAGAATTATGCCAGGACAAATAAACGGGAATGCAAGTAAAATATATGCTTATCATCTTACTCAAAAAATAATTAGTAAGTTTGACTACTTGTTAGATCTTCATACTGCAAGTCATGGGCGAGTGAATAGTCTCTATATTCGAGCTGACTTAGATAATGAGGAAACAAGAACTTTAGCTTACCTTCAAAACCCTCAGATTATTGTAAAAAAATACGATGAAAGTGGAACTCTTAGAGCTTGGACAAATGAACAGGGGATACCTTCGATTACTATCGAAATAGGAAACCCAAATGCATTTCAACATTCTTTAATTGATGAGACTCTAGAAGGTATTTTAAATACGATGAGACATCTTAATATGATTGATGGGGAGGTTAAAGATCATGTAACTGATGCTACGATTTGTGATCACTCCTACTGGCTTCTCTCAACCAAAGGGGGAATTGTTGATGTTCTGCCAAAACTTACAGATAAAGTAAAAAAAGGTGAGGTTGTCGCGAGAGTTTATGATGTTTTTGGTACAGTTAAAGAAGAAGTCATTGCAGACAGAAATGGTATTGTCATTGGAAAAAATGTCTCACCAAATTGTCTTGCTGGTAATAGACTCGTACATCTTGGGGTTGATGAGATAGAGCTTGAGCCACAAATGATCCCTGCAAATGATGAGATAAATATAGAATAGTGACTAGGAAATACAATGAAAAATAAAGTAATAGAATCATTCGATCTAAGCCCCGGAAGAGTACTCTTAAATAAGTATGTTGTAGAGAGACTTGTCGGAGCTGGACTTGAGGGAGAAGTTTACCAAGTTCGAGAAAGACTAACGAATAAGATGAGGGCGTTAAAATTATTTTTTCCACATCGAGATCAAAAATTTAAAGTTAGTACTAGAATAGCGAAGAAACTTGATAAGCTTGATGATAGTCCAATTGTTGTTGATTATGTCTCTTATCAGGTTATTACTTTAAAGGGTTATAAAGTCGCTTGTTTAATAACAGAGTTCATAGAAGGAGAGATTCTAAGTGACTTCGTAAATAAGCATAGAATGAAAAGGCTAGGAGTCTTTCCGGCCATTCATCTTCTCTATTCTTTATCTCTTGGTATTGAATCAATTCATCTTAGTGGTGAGTACCACGGAGACTTACATGTTGATAATATTATTATCAAAAAATTTGGACTAGAATTTGATTTGAAGATTATTGATCTTCATCACTGGGGAGATAGTAAAAAAGATAATCGTGAAGAAGACATCGTGAAGCTTGTTAGAATCTTCTATGATATTCTTGGTGGCGAAAAAAGATATAAGTATATGCCTAACTCAATTAAGTACATTATTTCAGGATTAAAACGTACTCTTATTTTAAAGAAATTTAAGACAATCACTGATTTAAGATTTCACTTAGAAGAACTGGACTGGTCAGATGCAATCTCATGATAAGTTGAATATCGTTGAAAACAATGTCGATGACTTTGTCCACGGTGTATGTGACTGGGGATCATACAGACTTGGCTATTTCTTAGCTAGAGCGCGAGGAAAAGAAAAAGCAAATGAAGATAGTGTTTTTGTGATATCAAATGAAAAGAAAGCTTTCTTTGGTGTAAGTGATGGAGCAGGGGGGCATCCAAAAGGTGACGAAGCCTCATCTATTACAGTTAATGTTATGAAAGATTTAGTATCTGAAAAGTCTAGTGCATTATCACCTCTAGATCTGATATTTTCAGCAAATAATAAAGTGCTCGATCTAAAAGTTGGAGCAAGATGTACGCTAACTTTTTGTGAATTGGATGATAATTATATTCAAGCATTTTCTGTCGGGGATTCTGAGGTTATTGGCTGGAATCATTTGGGTACAGAGATTTATTCGAATATTCCAGACTCAGCAACAGGACATTCGATTGAAGCAGGTTATATGACTCAAGAAGAGTCTTTGAATGACCCTGAAAGATATATTGTAAACAATATGATTGGTGATAAAACTTTAAGAGTAGAAGTTTCATCAAAGATTGAAACCAAAAAAGGTCATACTTACCTTGTAGGAAGTGATGGATTATTTGATAATTTTTCACATAAGGCTTTATATGCAATGATTGGTGAGGGCTCATTCGAAGAGTCTCTTAAAGACTTAGTTTTAAAGTGCCAAGAACAAAAGAGTGAGTTATTTCAAAAGAATGATGACATATCATTCGTACTTGTAAGAAAAGTAAAAGCTTAGATTATTGAGGATTTTATGAAAAAAAAGAAAATAGAAATTAGAAATGCCAAGGTTTCAGATATTACTGGTATTAATAATCTCGTAAAGAAGGTCTATAAAGATGAGGGCTATAAAAGAGAGACTATACGAGGGCAAATCTCTAACTTTCAAGAGGGATGCTTTGTCATATTAATCAATGACGTGATTGTGGCCTATTCTGCAAGTATTATCGTTAAAGAAAAGTGGGCAATGAAGCCACATACTTGGAAAGAAATAACAGCTAATGGCTTTGGATCTACTCATGATAATAACGGTGATTATCTCTATGGTTATGAGACTTGTGTTGATCCAGATGTAAGAGGGCATCGTTTAGGACAAAGAATTTATAATGCCAGAAGAGAACTTGTTAAGTTTCAAAATCTAAAAGGTATTATTTTTGGCGGTAGAATTCCTAGCTATGCGAAACGTTCTAAAAAATATCCTGATATTTTTGAATATATTCAACTTGTAAAAGAGAAGAGAGTTAAGGACACCGTTTTAGGTTTCCATCTAAGAAATAATTTTGAGATTATAGGTGTCTTAAAAAAATATCTACCTAGTGATCCTGAGAGTCTCGGTTATGCGGTTCATTTGAAATGGGAAAACCCTGAGTATCAGGACATGGATGAGAAGAAGTTACAGCCTATTCGTCCAAATTCAGTAAGAGTTGTTTCCGTTCAATATAAGCAAAGAGCAGTTAAAAGCTTTGATGAGTTTGCACAAATTGTAGAGTACTACGTTGATGTTGCTGGAGATTACAGAGCAGACTTTCTTTTATTTCCAGAGCTTTTTACAATGCAGCTTCTGTCGATAAAAAATGAAGAAGTTGCGCCAGATGTTGCTATTGAACATATGACCTCTTACACAGAAAGAGTAAAAGAATTATTTAGAAATCTTGCTATAAAATATAACGTAAATATTATTGCAGGCTCACATCCAACAAAGATCAATGAAGAAGTGAGAAATATTTCTTATATTTGCTTGCGTGATGGTTCAGTACATGAGCAAGCTAAAATTCATCCTACTCCAGATGAAAAATACTGGTGGAATATTAAAGGCGGGAATGAATTAAATGTTATTGATACTGATTGTGGACCTATTGGGGTCTTAATTTGTTATGATAGTGAGTTTCCAGAGTTAACAAGGCATCTTGTTAACCAGGGAATACAATTCTTATTTGTTCCTTTTTTAACAGATAATAGACAAGCTTTTGCTAGAGTTAAGTTTTGTTGCCAAGCTCGTGCAATTGAAAATCAAATATATGTTGCGATGGCCGGTAATGTTGGTAACCTTCCTCGTGTAAAGAACTTAGATATTCAATATGCACAAAGCTGTATACTTACTCCATGTGATTTTCCATTTGCTTTAGATGGGATTGCTGCAGATACAAGTCCTAATGTTGAAATGGTCGCTATTGCAGATCTGAGGATTGATACTCTTCTAGAAGCTAGGGAGAATGGAGCTGTTAAGAATTTAAAAGATAGAAGACACGACTTATATTCAGTCGTTTGGCATAAGTAGTCTAAACTTCTTCAACAAGATCGTATTCTTTTAATTTCTTAATTGCACTAACTGTAATGTCTGTTGACTTATCCAGAGATACCTGGCCAACATCAGATAGAGTTTTACTAATTTCATCAGTACTTGTTTGACCATCAAGCTTTTTCCAAATGAAGGCTGCGATATAACTTATCTCGTAATAATTTTTTTCATCATTGGTGATAATAAGTGTTTCGTCTTGATTGTTTTTAACAAGTGTTCCAGTTTTTTGATACATTTTTACCTCCTGTAATAATTATATATAAAGGTAAGATAAGAATCATTTGTTGTGAACCCAACTTCGGAAAAACCAAATTTACTTATAAATCTTAAAAAAATGATTTTTTTTCTATTACCTTATGTTTATGTCAATAAATATACGAAAAGAACTAAAAGAATTAAACAGAGTGGTCATCAAAGTCGGTAGTAACGTTGTTACTGGTGATGATGGGCAATTGTCAACGAGGGTTTTAAGAAAACTTGTTGAAGATATCTGTGAACTTATGAACTCAGGGGTAGAGGTTATCTTGATAAGCTCTGGAGCTGTTAGTGTTGGGAAAAATTACTTAAATATTTATTCACCACACCATAAAGACCTAGGCTTTATGCATTCAACAAGCTCTATAGGGCAACCAAAGTTAATCAATTCGTACTCAAGATTATTTGAAGAGAATATGAGGTTATGCTCTCAAATTCTTCTTACCCACGATGATTTCAGAAAGCGAAAAAGGTTTTTACACACTAAAGAAAATCTTGATGTGCTTTTAAAAAATAAGATTGTTCCTATTTTAAATGAGAATGATTCTATTTCTTTTACTGAAATATCTGTTGGTGACAATGATCACTTAGCAGCTGCCACAGCTCAGATGGTCGACGCTGACCTACTCTTAGTCATTACATCAACAGATGGCCTCTACAATAAAGACCCCCACTTAGAAGGTGCTAAAAAACTCCCTTTTATTCCTTATGGAAAGAAAATGAATGGAATTTCTTTAAAAGGTGTTAGTGGTGCAGGTCGAGGCGGAATGTCTTCAAAAATTAAAGCAGTAAAGAAAATTACGAAACTTGGAATACCTGCAATTATTAGTTCTAAATTAAATGAAAGAATTATTATCGATCCAATAGAAAATGAAAATGTTGGAACTTTCTTTGAGCCCAAGAAAGTATTTTGCCCTAATGAGAGAAAGGGATGGCTTATTTCAACTTTAAAACCCGATTGTTCAATCGAAGTTGATGATGGTGCCTTTAAAGCTCTTATTGAAAGTAAATCACTTCTTCCAACCGGAGTAACAGGGGTAAATGGAGTTTTCTATCCAGGTGATTGTGTGGCGCTCAAATATAATGATGAGATATTTGCTACAGGTATTTCTGAATATGACTATCAAGATGTAAAGAAACTTATGGGAAGTCAGAGTCAGGATATTGAGAACATTCTTGGTTATAAGAAAACAAATGAAATTGTACATACATTAAATCTAGTTGTTGAAAAGGAGATTATATAATGAAAGATATAGCATTTAAGGCCAAAAAGGCATCAAAAGAATTACTTAAATTAGATAAGAATACAAGAAATGAAATTTTTAATAATTTAATTATTAATCTTAAAAATAAAGAAAAAGAAATCATTGAAGCAAATCACATTGATGTGACTCATGCAAAAAAAGAAGGCTTAAGTGAAGCCATGATTGATAGACTAATTATTGATGAAGCAAGACTTTCTTCGATCGTTGAAAGTGTTAAATCAGTAAGAGATCAAGAGGAAGTTGTAGGAGTCTTAAAAGACGCTGTAAACCGTGAAGATGGTTTAGTAATTTCTAAGCAAGCAGTTCCTATCGGTGTTATTTTAATGATTTTTGAATCAAGACCAAATGTCGTCATTGATAGTGCTATTCTTGCCCTAAAGTCATCTAACGCCATCATTTTAAAGGGTGGGAAGGAAGCGAGATTTACGAATAAGATTTTTGGTGAAATTATTTCGGAATCAATTAAAGACTTCATTCCAACTGAAAGTGTGCAGGTTTTAGACTCTGATGATAGAAACCTTGTTAACGACCTTTTAAGTTATAATGAGTTTATCGATGTTGTTATCCCTCGAGGAGGGCATGGTTTAATTAATCATGTTTATAAGAACGCAAAGATGCCTGTTATTGCTCACTTTAGAGGTCTTTGTCATATGTATATTGATAAAGAAGCTGATATTGATAAGGCTACAGATCTTATCGTTAATGCAAAAACTCAAAGACCGGGTGTTTGTAATGCTCTTGAAACCCTTTTAATTCATGAGGATGTACTAGAAAGTTTATGCTCAAAGTTATTACCTGTTCTCTTAGATAAAGGTACTGAGTTAAGAGTCGATAATAAAATTTATGAAAAATTTAGTATGCTCAATGTTTCAAAAGCATCTGAAAATGATTGGCAAACAGAATATCTAAAAAATATTCTATCTATTAAAACAGTGCCAAGCTTAGATGAAGCAATTACCCACATTGCTACGTATGGTTCAAATCACACAGAAAGTATTGTTACAGAAAATCAAGATGTCGCAATGAAGTTTTTAAACCAAGTCGATGCTAGTTGTGTGATGGTGAATTCTTCAACTCGTTTCAATGATGGTGGAGAATTAGGTTTAGGTGCTGAGATTGGGATCTCAACATCAAAGATTCATGCATATGGTCCAATGGGCGCAAGTCAAATGACTACTAACAGATACGTCGTCATGGGGAATGGCCATGTTAGATGTTAAAAATACAAAACTATACATTAGTTATGGCATCGTAGGATGCGGTAATATGTCACAGGCGTTCTTTGGACGCCTGTTTAAAGATAATAAAAATAAACAGCGTCGTGTGATCATGACTTATACACCTTCAAATACAAGAGCTCATGAACTTGCAGATTCGATTGGTGGAACGAGTGTGAAGAATCTTAAATATCTTAATCACACAGAAGTCATTTGCTTATGCTTTAAGCCGCAACAATTAAAAAGGTTTTTAACTGATGCTAGAGAAATTGATTTCAGTGGAAAAACTATTGTTTCAATACTTGCTGGTGTGGACTTAAAAACATTAAAAGAATATTTCCCAAATAGTCCTATCATTAGATTAATGCCTTCAATGCCAGTTGAAAATGGACAAGGGATTTCATTAATTTCTCATACTGATGATGTCTCAAAGAAGGTTCTTGATGAACTTGAACTTTTATCAAGCAAGCATTCAATGGTTATAAAACTTGAAGAAAAACTTTTTGATAAGCTCACTCTTGTAACTTCTTCTGGGCCAGCTTTTGTTTATTATCTCTTCGCTAGTTTTGCAAAATCATTAGAAGAAGCGGGCATAAGAAAAGATAATTCAAAAGAGATTATACACAAATTGTTTCTTGGCGCGCTGTCAATGATTAAGAATGACAAAAGAGACGTAGAAGATTTAATCGCAGATGTTTGCTCTTTTAAAGGAGTTACGGCTGCAGGTATTGAAGAATTAGGACGTCAGAATGTAAGTGAATCCATCTTAGGTGCTATAGATAAGGGTGTAGAGCGATCTCGCGAATTACAGTCTGAAGTGCGTTCGGATTTACCTAATTTACAATAATAATTTAAAATCCATTAATAAATCTTGATAGTGTTAAGTTATGGAAAAATCAAAGAAAATCAGAAAAGAAAAGTCTATTAACAATGAATCTGGAATTGAAATTCCTTTCTTAAAGGAAGACGTGGAGCGTATTATCAATCACCGTCCTGATTCTTTTATTAGAGAAGGGATTGAGTACAATGATGATAGTGTACATTTGAAGTCCCTCTCGATGCTATAAGGAGGTACTTTGGTAGTTTACAGTTTTATCTTTTTTCTACTCGTATTTGTATTAATTGGAGTAAGTTCATCATTAGTCAGTAAAGGCGATAATGATGACTATCTTTTAGCTGGTTCAAGCATTCCGCCTTGGCTAGCCGCTCTTTCAGCTATTGCAACCAATAACAGTGGTTATATGTTTATTGGTATGATCGGATATACATATATGTCTGGTCTTCAATCAATCTGGCTTATGATTGGTTGGATTGTTGGTGACTTAGTTATGGGTATGTTTGTCCATAAAAAGTTACGTGCGGTCACTGAAAAAGAAAAAATTCTAAGTTTTGGAGGCCTTCTTGCTAAGTGGCAATCAGGTGTGCACTTTAAAAAGTTAAGAAGATTAGCTGGTCTTATAACATTTATCTTTCTTGGTGTTTATGCAGCTGCTCAATTTAAAGCAGGAAGTAAGGCACTACATGTTCTCTTTGGTTGGGATTACAGTACTGGTGCCATCATTGGTGCTATTATCGTATTTTTATACTGTCTTTCAGGTGGTATTAGAGCCTCTATCTGGACAGACGCGGCCCAATCATTCGTTATGATTATTGCAATGACAATGCTTTTTTATGTTGGGATGCAAGAAGTCGGTGGTTACGATAGTTACGTAGCAAAGCTTGACGCTATATCTCCAGGGTATTTAAGTGTTGTTCCTACTGGTTTAGATATCGGCGGTGGACTCGGAATTTTCTTATTCATCTTAGGATGGATATTTGGAGGTTTTGGTGTTGTTGGACAACCACATATTATGGTTCGTTTTATGACCGTTGATAACACTGAAAATATTAAGAAGACAAAAATCTATTACTACATTTGGTATATTGCTTTTTACGGAATTACAATTGGTGCTGGTCTAACTGCAAGACTAATCTTACCAGAAGTGGCCAATTTTGATGCTGAGTTAGCTCTGCCACTTATGAGTCAAA
>NZAF01000134.1 GCA_002686115.1 Halobacteriovorax sp.
ATAGACCCGACGCTTTTTATCAAGTATTAGTCGTATTAAGTATAATTGTGTTTTGTTCTACGTGGAACTTTTATGGATAATAAATTCGATATTGTAGTTATAGGTGGAGGTCATGCTGGCTTAGAAGCTGCGTGGATCGCAAGTCAATTTAATTTAAGGGTAGGGATACTTACTCTTCCCGGAATACCTATAGCCAGTGCACCTTGTAATCCAGCTGTCGGTGGTGTTGGTAAAGGACAAGTGGTTCGAGAACTTGATGCTCTTGGTGGAATCATGGGCAAGCTGGCTGACTTGTCTGCTATACAGTATAGGACGCTTAATGAATCAAAGGGCTATGCTGTACAGTCTACACGTGTGCAAATTGATAAGGTTGCTTATGCTGAAAATGCAGAGAGAGCAGTAGAGGCAAATAAAAATATTTCAGTAATTAGATGCAAAGTAAATAAAGTCATCAAGTCTAATGAATTGTTCCACGTGGAAACATCTGTGGGTGATATTGAATCAAGAAGTGTTGTTTGTACAACAGGAACATTTCTAGCTGGTAATATGCATACCGGTGAAGAACAGACTGCTGGAGGTAGAGTGGATTGTGAGCAAGTGGATTCTCTTGACTCTATTTTTGCATCAGTATCAAAACTAAAGACTAGGTTTAAAACAGGAACTCCTGCAAGGATTAAGAGGAAATCAATAGACTTTTCCAAAATGGAGTCTCAGCCAAGTGATAAGAGTGCAATTAATTTTCATTTTGATCACGATCCATACCACAGAGAACTAGAACAAGTATCTTGTCATTTAACAAGAACCAATGATGATACATTAAAGATAATTAGGGATAATAAAGAAAGGTCCCCAATTTTTAACGGACAGATCAAAGGTGTTGGGCCTAGGTACTGTCCAAGTATTGAAGATAAAGCTTATCGGTACGAAGAGAAAAATGAACATCACGTTTTTGTAGAACCCGAGAGTTTGTCACTTGATACTTTCTATCCAAACGGTATTTCAACTTCACTTCCAAAAGAGATTCAACTGGACTTTATACAAACAATAGCAGGTCTAGAAAATGCTGAGATAGCAGTTTGGGGATATGCTGTAGAATATGATGTTGTAGATACTACTAAGTTAGATATAACACTTCAGAGCACTGAGGTGCCAGGACTCTATTTTGCGGGACAGGTAAATGGCACTTCTGGATATGAAGAGGCCGCAGGTCAAGGATACATAGCAGGAGTGAATGCAGCCTTAAAGCTTCTTGATAGAGAAAAATTAGTTTTAGATAGAAACGAATCTTATATTGGTGTCATGATCGAGGATCTTGTCAGTAATAAAAGAGATGAACCTTATAGATTATTTACGGCTAGGTCTGAAAATAGATTATTTGTTAGAGAAGATAATACAATTCAGAGGATATCTCCCTATAGAAGTTCTCTTGGATTAAATTCAAAAATTGATAAATATCAAATGTTCTACATGGAACAATTTTATGATCTATATGAGCTATGTAGGACTTTTACTTTTGTAGCTAATAGAGAAAATAAAGCACTTTTTGAGAGATATAATTTTGGCTCATTAAAGACAAATATATCTATGGCTGAATTAATAAAAAGAAGTAAGCTTGATCCTGTGAAGACTTTATCTATTCTGTGCAAAGAGTTCTGTATTCAATATAGTTCTGAGATAATAAGAACTACTGCTATTACCTTAAAGTATGATGGATATATCGATAGAGCAAAGATAGAGCAGTCTAGAATTGCTAGACTTGATAATAAGAAAATTAATTGGAAAAATCTTTCAGAATCAGAAAATGTATCATTTGAGTGTCGAACACGTATTAAAGAAATAATGCCTGAAAGTTTCGGACAACTGAAAAGAATAGAAGGTATAAGACCTGCAACATTAGTTTATGTTGCTAATAACTTGGTGTAGTATGAATAGTTTCTGTGAAAAATATCTTGAGCAGGTAAGAGGTGAGTTTGCTGGAATAAATCTGACTAGGATTCTTTCTGATGAAGACTTTTATCATAAGCAATATGTTGATTCCGTTTATCCATTTGAAAATATCCCTTCTTTAAAAAAGATATACAAAAAAAATAAAATTCATATTGATGTAGGCTTTGGTGGAGGATTCCCTTTACTGCCATTAGCTTCAATTTATCCAGATAAGAAATATATAGGTTTTGAAGCTAGAGGGAAGAAGTCTAAGGTAGTTAATCAGATAGCTTCGAACATTGGACTTGAAAACGTAAAAACTTATCACCAGAGATTTGAGCATGTCTACATTGACCACGACTGTATCATATCTTTTAAGGCAGTGAGCACTATTCAAAACTTATTACCAAATATTATTTCAGACAAAACAATATATGCAGTATTTTATAAAGGTCCTAACTTTTATGAACTAGAGGATTTAGACTGGCTACCTAGAACATGGGAGATTGTAGAAGAGACACTTTTGGAAATACCCAACACAGATGGTCGGATGATTATCGTCTTAAAGAATAATAACGTTCTACGTAGAACAGATGTTAATAACTTTAAGAAAAAATCAAACAAAAATCTTGTCAGCCTTAGTCAATTCCTTTAAAAAATCATTAACACACTTTAAAAACAAAATGACCTATTATTCATTTTTTGGGAGAGATAATGGCGAAAATCATAGCTCTTATGAATCAAAAAGGTGGTGTTGGTAAAACAACGACTACTATTAACTTGGCAGCTTGTTTAGCAGTTGCTGAAAAGAGAACATTGATAATTGATCTGGATCCACAAGGAAACGGTTCAATAAGTGTAGGGCTGGACGCAGAGCACTATTTAGAAAAGAATATTTATCATGTTATTAAAGATGGAATAAATATTAAAGAAGCAATTTATGAGACTGAACTACCAGGACTTCATATTTGCCCATCAGAAAATAACCTTGCTGGAGCAGAAGTCGAACTTGTAAATGAGTATGCAAGAGAATTAAGGCTCAAGAACGCTTTTCAAGCAATTGCAGATGACTACGATTATGTATTAATCGACTGCCCACCATCTTTGGGAATTCTCACAGTGAATGCTCTGACTGCAGCAGATACATTCTTAGTTCCAATGCAAACAGAATATCTTGCAATGGAAGGTCTTGCTCAATTAGTGAATACAGTAAGACTTATAAAGTCTAGCTTGAATCCAACATTAGAAATGGAGGGAATTCTCCTTACTATGTTCGATTCAAGAGCTAGTCTACATAAACAAGTAGTAGATGAAATAAAGAAGCACTTTGAGGATAAAGTGTTTAATACAGTAATTCCAAGGAATGTAAAACTTGCTGAATGTCCAAGTTTTGGGAAGCCAATAATTCTTTATGATATTTCTTCGAAGGGAAGTGAGGCCTATCTCTCACTTGCAAAAGAAATTATCTTAAAAGAAAGAATGCAAACAGAATCAGTTTCTATACCAGAAGCACATATGATTCAAAATGCAAGCAATGAGCTTCAGGCTCAAATTCAGTAGGGGGCAGTTATGGCAAAGAAAATGGCACTTGGAAAAGGTATAGGCGCACTAATAAATTCTGGTTCAGTAAATCCAAACGTAGTAAATAAAGCTAAGGAAATGATGGATTTAGAAACTGCAAAAAACAATGGTCCTATAGAACCAATTGGACCAATGCTTGTTCCAGTAGAGAAAATTAAAACAAACCCAAATCAACCAAGAAAAATATTTAAAGAAGAAGAGATTGCTGAGCTTTCACAGTCAATTAAAGAGAATGGAGTTATACAACCATTAATTGTTGCTGAGATGGATGGTAATTATGAGCTTATTGCAGGTGAGAGAAGATTAAGAGCATCAAAGCTTGCAGGACTTCCTTCTGTACCAGTTGTTGTGAAAAGAGCAACTGATAGAGAAAAAGTTGTAATGGCGATTATTGAAAACGTACAAAGAAGTGACCTTAATTGTGTCGAAGAAGCTCTAGCGTATTTTCAATTAATGGAAGATTACAAATTAACTCAAGAAGAAGTTGCAAAGAAAATTGGTAAAGAAAGATCAACGATTGCAAACTTTTTAAGAATATTAAAGCTACCAAGAGAAGTAGTAGATATGATTCAAAAAGATCTACTAAGTTTTGGTCACGCAAAAGTTTTAGCTTCTATTAAAGATAGAGAAAAATGTATAAGAGTTGCTAACGAAGTTGTTACTAACAAATTATCAGTTCGTGATACTGAAAAATTAAGTAAGAAAACTTTTAAAGTAAAAGAAGAAAAGAAGAATGATAATAATGATTACTTTGGAGAAAAGCTTGATCAATATCGTCAGAAACTTGAGCAAAGAACTGGCTATCATTTTAATTTGAAATCTAATAAAAAAGGTGGCGGACAAGTTATCTTGAATTTCAGCAATGAAGCTGAGTTTAATGATATCTACGAATTTCTTTTACAGAAATAGTGGTCCTATAGAACCAAAGGAATTTTATGTCTGGTGAAATGGCAGCCATTATAGAAGAAGGTTGTAAGCTAGAGGGAAATTTATCTTTTAATGGTGTCGCAAGAATTGCAGGAGATGTAAAAGGAACTGTCTTTTCTAACGACACCATAATCGTATCTGAAGCTGCAGTTGTCCATGCAGACATCAATGCAGACGTGATTATTATATCTGGTGTTGTTAAAGGAAATATCAAAGCGGCATCAAGAGTAGAAATAGTTAAGCCTGCCAGATTCGAGGGCACTATTACTACACCATCATTATTTGTAGAGGATGGAGTTATTTTCCATGGAACTACAAAAATGCATGACTAGCCATGTCGTAACCTTCGTAACGCATCGTTAAATCGAGCTAAACTAAATCACTCAATATGCGTCGCACATAATCCAAATAAAGAAGCTAGAAACGAATTTAACCATTAAAGATTTCTTGACGAACTAAGGGGTAAAGCATATTTTATGCTGAAACTTAAATCATGATTTTTTTAAAAGGTTAGCGTTAATGGACACTATTTACATTGTCTTTGATTCACTACAAATCGACAAAAACTTTTTCATCCAATTTGTACTAGTTACAGTGCTTTATTTTGTACTTAGATTCCTATTTTTAGATAAGCTTCAAGAGGTATTAACTCTTAGAGAAGACAATACTACAAAGATGGAAAGTGGTGCTGATGATAAGTTAAATCAAGCAGAAAAAATTTCTAAACAATATAAAGAAAAAATTGAAGATGCTAGACAAGAAGCTTTTAAGATAATTTCAAAAAGAAAAGATGAAGTTATATCAAGAGAACTTCAAGCTTATAAACAACACGAAGCTAGCCTTGATAATGATATCAATTCAAAATTAAATTCTTTTCAAGGTGAACTTGATGAGAAGAAGCAAGATGTAATGAAGCAAGCGCAAAGTTTATCTGAAGAGCTTGTTCAAAAGATCGTTCATTAATTAATAAGAGTTAGAATAAGAATAGGAAAAACAATGAAAGTTTTATTACTCATTTTTTTACAAGCACTAACGTTCGCAGGTGGAGCAGCAGGTGGTTCAATTACTGACCTAATGGTTCCTGCAGGAAACTTTATCTTAGTCTTTGGTTTTATTTTTTGGAAATTAAAGCCAATGATAAAAAGACATTTTGAAGAAAACTCAGTGAAGATTAAAGAGCTTGTTGAGCTTGCACACAAAAGAGATAAAGAAGCTCAAATCAAATTAGAATCTTATCAAGAGAAAATGAATAATGTATCGAATGAAGTTGAAAAAATAATTTCAGATGCGAAAAAAGATGCAGATAATTTTGAACAAACTCACATTAAAGAAATGAGTGAAGCAAAAGAGAAAGCAACTAAAGATTCTGCTCATAAATTAGAAAGTGAAAAAAATATGATGGTAAGACATCTTAATGAATCACTACTTGATGAAGTTATCTCTCTAACTAAAAATAAAATTTCCAATGATAATGGCCTTAACGGTAAAGCGACAGCGAAACTTTTAAAGAATATTTAAGGGTACAGGTAGAAGATGAAAGAAAAAACTATTGCGAAAGCTTATGCAAAAGCAATTTATGAGCTAGGTGAAACTAATAATGCTAGTGTTGCTGATGATCTCACGAAATTAACTGAAACTATTAATGTTAGTAATGATCTTGAAAATCTTTTTTTCTTAGAGTCATTCACAATTGAAGAGAAGCAATCAGTATTAACTGAAGTTCTTAATAAGCTAGGACTTTCTCCAATTACATGTTCATTTTTAAAATTCTTATTAGAAGAAAAAAGATTTGGGCTTCTACCATTAATTTTTAAAGAAATTATTGTAATTGATGACCACAAAAAAGGATTTTTAAGAGGAACTATCGAAGGTAGTGACGAAAATCTCTCAGAAGAATATATCACAAAGATTCAAGGTTATTTAAAAGAAAAGCTTGGTCTTGATCCTAAACTTACTTATGTGAAGAATGATAAAATTTCTGCAGGAGTTAGAGTAACTGTTGATGATTATCAATTAGATGCTTCACTTGATAAGCAATTAGACGAATTTAAACAATCAATAATAAATAACGGTTAAAGATTAACCTTTTTTAATACGGCAGAGGTAAGTAATGTCAATGAATCCAGAAGAAATTACGAGTATCATCAAAGATCGTATTGCGAACTTTGAGACAAGACTTCAAGTAGATGAAGTAGGAACTGTACTAACTATCGGTGACGGTGTTGCACGTGTTTTTGGTTTAAAAAATGCGATGGCAGGTGAGCTTGTTGAATTTGCAACAGGTACTAAAGGTATGGTTCTAAACTTAGAAGCCAATAACGTTGGTGTCGCTGTTCTTGGTGACGATCCTGCGATTGTTGAAGGTTCTACAGTTAAAAGAACAGAAAAAATCGTTGAGGTTCCAGTTGGTGACGCTCTATTAGGTAGAGTTGTTAACGCTATTGGTGAGCCAATCGACGGTAACGGTGAGATCAACGCATCTGAAACTAGAAAAGTTGAAATTAAGGCTCCAGGTATTCTAGCTAGAAAATCTGTTCACGAGCCACTTCAAACTGGTATTAAAGCAATCGACTCTATGATTCCAATTGGTAGAGGGCAAAGAGAGCTTATTATTGGTGATAGAAAGACTGGTAAAACAGCTGTAGCTATCGATACGATCATCAACCAAAAAGGTAAAGATGTTATGTGTATTTACGTAGCTGTTGGTCAGAAACAGTCTACAGTTAGACAAGTACAACAAAAACTAAAAGAAGCTGGTGCTCTTGATTATACAATTATCGTATCTGCAACTGCATCTTCTTCAGCTCCTCTTCAGTACCTAGCTCCTTATGCTGGTTGTACAATGGGTGAGTACTATAGAGATAATGGAAAGCACGCAGTTATCGTTTATGACGATTTAACTAAACAAGCTCAAGCTTATAGACAGCTTTCACTTCTTCTAAGAAGACCTCCAGGGCGTGAAGCATTCCCAGGGGACGTTTTCTACTGTCACTCAAGACTACTTGAAAGAGCGGCGAAGCTTTCTGATGCTGAAGGTGCTGGTTCACTTACTGCACTTCCAGTTATTGAAACTCAAGAAGGTGACGTTTCTGCATATATTCCAACTAACGTTATTTCGATTACTGATGGTCAGATCTTCTTAGAAGGTGACTTATTTAACTCTGGTATCAGACCAGCTGTTAACGTTGGTATCTCAGTTTCAAGAGTTGGTGGTTCTGCTCAAATTAAAGCGATGAAAAAAGTTGCTGGTACACTAAGACTTGACCTTGCTCAGTTTAGAGAACTTGCAGCGTTCGCGGCTTTTGGTTCAGATTTAGATGAAGCTACTCAAAAACAACTTTCAAAAGGTGAAAGACTAGTTGAGCTTTTAAAGCAAGATCAGTACGACCCATTTGAAGTTGTTGATCAAGTTGCAGTTATCTATGCAGGTGTTAATGGTCTATTAGATAGAGTTCCAGTTGATAAGATTAAGGAATGTGAGAAAGATCTTCTTGATCTTCTTAACACTTCTCACTCAGATATGATGAACGCTATTAAGGCTGAGAAAGCAGTTTCTGCGGAAAACGCAACTAAGTTAACAAACATCATTAACGAGTTTGTTGGAAGCAGATATTAATCTTTTTAGATATTAGTGAGGCCACATGGCAAATATTAAGGACCTAAAAAAGAAAATTAAAAGTACTAAGAATACGCTGAAGATTACTTCAGCTATGAAACTTGTTTCTGCGGCTAAGCTTAATAGAGCTCAGCAAGCAATTCAAAGTGCTCGTCCTTACGCTGCTGAACTTGAAGATACGATTAAAACTATTTCAGCTCTAGTTCAAGACTATTCACATTCTTATTTAGAAGAAAAAGAAAGCGACCACGAGGTTCTTTTAGTTCTTTCGAGTAATAAGGGTTTATGTGGTGGTTACAACTCTCAACTTGCAAAAGTTGTTAAGAAATTTGCGGCTGAAAAAGGTGAAAACTTAAAAGTATTTTATATTGGTAAAAAAGTTAGAGAACTAACTCAAAAAGATGTGAACATGGGTGAAGAGTATCAGTTTGAAAAATCTGATCCTTCTTTTGATGAAATGCAAAAGATAGCTCGTGAATTAGCAGGACTTTTTAGAACAGGTGAAGTAGGTAAGGTACACGTCGCATACAACGTGTTCCATTCAGCGATTGCTGTAGAACCTACTGTTAAACAAGTTTTACCAATGTCTTTGGATTCAAGTGTAAAAGATGAGTTACAAAAGTCATTCCCTTTTGATTTTAAATATGAACCATCTCCAGAAGCTATTTTAGATGATCTAATCCCTGAAGCGTACATAAGTACAATGTGGACGGCACAATTAGATAGTTTAGCATCAGAGCATGGATCAAGAATGACGGCGATGGATAATGCTGTTGGAAACTGTAAAGAAGCAATTAGAAGTTTAACACTTAAAATGAATAAGTTAAGACAAGCGGCGATTACAACTGAACTAATTGAAGTTGTATCTGGTGCTGAATCTCTTAACGGTTAAGGAGCTATAAAATGTCTGAAGCGAGAGGAATTATTCGTCAGGTTATGGGGCCAGTTGTCGACGTTGAATTTGCCGATGGTAAATTACCTGCGATTTACAACGCTCTAAAAGTTACAAACAAAAACGTAAACGACTCTGAGTGGAACCTAGTATTAGAGGTTGCACAACACTTAGGTGACAACATGGTAAGAACTATTGCCATGGATGGAACTGAAGGTTTAGCCAGAGGTCAAAAAGCACTTGATACAGGAAAGCCAATTCAAGCACCAGTAGGTAGAGAATGTCTTGGTAGAATTATCAATGTTGTTGGTGAACCAGTTGATGATGCTGGTGAACTAGGAAACTCTAAATCATATGATATCCACAGAGAAGCTCCATCTTTTGAAGTTCAGTCTACAAAATTAGAGCCATTCTTTACTGGTATTAAAGTTATCGACCTTCTTGCTCCATACCTTAAAGGTGGAAAGATTGGTCTATTTGGTGGTGCTGGTGTTGGTAAGACAGTTCTAATTATGGAGCTAATTAACAACATTGCAACTCAACACGGTGGTTTCTCTGTTTTCGCTGGAGTTGGTGAAAGAACAAGAGAAGGTAACGACCTTTATTATGAAATGAAGGAATCTGGAGTTATCGATAAAACTGCACTGGTATACGGTCAAATGAACGAGCCACCAGGTGCGAGAGCGAGAGTTGCACTTACAGGTCTATCACTTGCAGAATATTTTAGAGATGAAGAAAAGCAAGACGTTCTTTTCTTTGTTGATAATATCTTCCGTTTTACACAAGCTGGTGCTGAGGTTTCTGCCCTTCTTGGACGTATTCCTTCTGCCGTTGGTTATCAACCAACTCTTGGTACAGAAATGGGTGCTATGCAAGAGCGTATTACTTCAACTAAAGATGGTTCTATTACATCGATCCAGGCTGTTTATGTTCCTGCCGATGACTATACGGATCCAGCTCCTGCAACTACATTTGCTCACTTAGATGCGACGACAGAACTTTCAAGATCTATTGCTGAAAAAGGTATTTACCCAGCGGTTGATCCATTAACTTCTTCTTCAACAATTCTAAGTCCGGCTATTCTTGGTGAAGAACACTACAATACTGCTAGAGCGGTTCAGGAAATTCTTCAAAGATATAAAGAACTACAAGATATCATCGCAATCTTAGGTATGGATGAACTTTCGGAAGAAGATAAGCAACTTGTTGCACGTGCTAGAAAGATTGAAAAATTTCTTTCTCAGCCATTCTTCGTTGCTGAGCAGTTCACAGGTATCAAGGGTCAATTCGTTGATATGAACGATACAATTTCTGCATTTAAGAAAATCTTAAATGGTGAATGTGATGATGTTCCTGAGCAAGCTTTCTACCTTGTTGGTAATTTAGACATGGTATATGAGAAGTGGGAAACAATGAAAAAAGAGGCTAACTCTTAAAGGATAAGCTATGAATAACTTTACTGTTGATATTCTTACACCTAATAAAGTTGTCGCTAAGGATATTCCAGCTGAAAACGTTGTTATTCCTACACTCAAGGGTCAAATTGAGGTTATGAAGGATCACACACACGTAGTTGAAAAACTTGAGACAGGACTTGTGACTGTTCTTGGTGGTGCTGATGATGCTGATAGAAACTTCTTTGTGACTGTGGGTATTTGTAAAGTTCTACAGAATAAAATTACTATTCTTTCTAATACAGCTGAAGAGAGTCATGAAGTTGATCTTGAAAGAGCTGAGTTAGCACTTAAGAATGCTGAAGAAAGACTTTCTAGTACTTTATCTGATGATGAACTTGTTAAGTATCGTAGAAAAGCTGAGAGAGCGAAGTTAAGAATTCAATTACTTAAAACAGCTAGATAATCTAGGTTATATTTCTAGAAAAAGAAGGCCCTTTTTAGGGCCTTTTTTTATTTCTGACATCTTCAATTGATATTCATTTAAAGTCTGAAGAATTACATTTTACTTTATAAACTGTATGGTATATCAAACTAATGTTCTCCATATTAATCTGGATATATTATGAAGTATTTATTTATTTTTCTTTTACTATTTCAAAACGTTTCATTTGCAGTAGTTAAAAAGGGCGGACATTTTAAATATAATTTAAAAAAGTCTCCAGCAACACTAAACCCATTTACGTCAGTTGATCTCTATGGTGCCCTTGTACATAGAAGAATTTTTGAAACACTTCTCAGAAGTGATATTAGCTCTAATGAGCTTAAGCCTTCAGTAGCTAAGGAGTGGAAAGTTTTAAAAGATGGCAGTGTTTTCGAATTTGTTATTAGAGATGGCGTTAAATGGCATGATGGTAAGCCGTTAACAGTCAATGATGTGAAATTCACATTTGATGCTATCATAGGGAAAGATAATAAATTTCAAACCATTTCAATGAGGAAGGATATTGAAAACGTATCAAAAGTAAAAATAGTAAGTAAAAATACTATTCATATTTATGTTCACAAAAAACATTTCTTAAATCTTAAAAAAATTTCTACAGATATCTTTATTCTTCCAAAACATTTCTATGAAAATGCTAACAACAACTTCTCTAAATCACTAATTGGTACAGGGCCTTATATATTAAAAGATTACGATAGAAGTAAAAAAATTCTCTTAGAAAAAAATTCAAAATGGTGGGGGAATGAGAAGGACTTTTTAAAAGAGGATTACAATTTTAATAAGATTACTATGAAATTTATAAGAGATGAAACGATTGCTCTTCAGGAGTTAAGAAAAGGCAATATAGACTTTTCAGAAATATCACTTAAGGGATATTATGATAAATCAGGAAATAGCTGGGGTAAGGACTATTTTAAGATTCAGTATGAAAATGAGTCAGGTAGATCTTTTGGAGTCTTTGGGCTAAATCTGAATGATGCTAGGTTTAAAGATAAAAGAGTGAGGCTAGCTCTTACTCAACTATTGAATAGACAAATGCTTTCTGAAAAATTCTTTTTTGGACAAGCTGAAATAGTGAATGGTCCAGTTCATCCATCATCACCTTATGCAGATAATTCAGTAAAAGAAATAAAATATGATCCGAGTTCAGCATTAGCAAATTTGAGAGAAGCAGGATGGAAGGATACAGATGGGGATGCCATCTTAGATAAGTTAATTGATGGTAAAAAAGTAGATATGAAGTTTACTGTGAAGATAGCATCTAAAAAACTTGAAAAGTATTTAACCATGTATAAAGAAGATGCAAAGAAGGCTGGGATCAAGTTAGAAATACAATTTTTAGAATGGAACAGTTATTTAGACTCTCTTCTTAATAGAAATTTTGAAGCAATTGTATATAACACAGGGACTTTTTATGATTGGGACCCAACGAATTCATGGCATTCAAAATCGATAT
>NZAF01000135.1 GCA_002686115.1 Halobacteriovorax sp.
AGTAGCCTTTTGGCACCATAGTGGTGCTATCAAAAATGACAGGCTCTTACATTCTATCTAAAGTGACACCAAAAAGACGATGATTCTTTATTCGCTCAAATCTCTAATAGACGTTATAATGTAAGAAATTTTTGAATTTAAAAATCATATAAAGGGATGTCTGATGAAAAGAATTGAGTCTAAGTCTGATTACAATGAATTTTACAATAAGAGTATGGAGCAAACTGATGCTTATTGGGCAGAGGTAGCTGAGAGTTTTACATGGATAAAGAAATGGGACAGTGTTTTATCTGGAGGTTTTGAAAACCTTGATATGAAATGGTTTGACGGTGGAAAGTTAAACATTACAGAGAACTGCATCGATAGACACTTAAAAGATAACGCTGACAAAGTAGCAATAATTTGGGAATCAAACGATCCATTTGAAGCTTCGAAAACTTATACGTATAAAGAGCTTCATGAAAATGTTTGTCGCTTTGCAAATGTTTTAAAAGATATGAATGTAAAAAAAGGTGATAGAGTTTGTTTTTACATGTCTATGGTTCCTGAACTTCTCTTTGGAGTTCTTGCAAGTGCAAGAATTGGTGCCATTCACTCTGTTGTCTTCGGCGGTTTTTCTGCCAATGCACTAGCAGGTAGGATCAATGATTGTAAAGCACAGATTCTCATTACTAATGATGAAGCTCCAAGGGGAAATAAATCAATACCACTAAAGGCTATTGCTGATGAAGCACTTGAATCGTGCTCACAAGTCAATACTGTATTAATGCTAGAGAGAACTGGTAACTCAAATCTAGTTGAAGGAAGGGATCATGTTTTAAATGATCTACTCTCTAAAGCTGATATAAATTGTGAAGCAGAAGAAATGGATTCGGAGTCTCCACTTTTTATCCTTTACACTTCTGGTTCAACTGGACAACCAAAAGGACTTGTTCATACGACTGGTGGATATATGTGCTGGGCAAGTGAAACATTTAAAAATGTTTTCCAAGCAAATGATAATGATGTTTTTTGGTGTACAGCAGATATTGGCTGGATTACTGGTCATAGTTACTTGAGTTATGGACCATTATTAAATGGAGCAACACAAGTAATGTTTGAAGGTATTCCTACTTGGCCAGACGCTGGAAGATTTTGGAATATTGTTGATAAGTATAAAGTCTCTCATTTCTACACTGCACCTACTGCAATTAGAGCACTTCAAGCTTGCGACCCTAAGTTTGTTCATGATGCTGATCTTTCAAGTTTAAAAGTTCTAGGATCTGTTGGTGAGCCAATAAATGAAGAAGCATGGGAGTGGTATCATAAAGAAATTGGAAAAGAGAAATGTCCAATCGTCGATACTTGGTGGCAAACAGAAACTGGTGGAATCATGATCTCCAATCTTGCAGGCGTTACTGATGCTGTTCCATGCCACGCCACTAAACCACTACCAGGAGTAGAGCCTGTTCTAGTTGATGGTGATAATAATATTCTTGCGGAAACTGTCTCTGAAGGGAATTTATGTATCAATAGGCCATGGCCAGGTATGGCGAGAACAATTTATGGTGATCATGATAGATACCGTCAAACTTATTTTTCAACATTTAAAGGTCGTTATTTTACTGGAGATGGCGCTAAGAGAAATGCGGATGGAAACTTTAGAATTACAGGTCGAGTTGATGATATCATAAACGTATCTGGTCATCGTCTTGGAACAGCTGAAGTTGAAGATGCAATTGATGAACATGATAAGATTGTAGAAGCAGCAGTTGTTGGTTACCCTCACGATATTAAAGGTCAAGGGATTATGGCCTATGTCATTAGTACTGATCCAAAGATGAGTGATGAAGAAGTAATGAAGGAATTAAATGCTATCATTACAAAGCATATTGGACCAATTGCTAAACTTGATAGACTCATTGTCACACCAGAACTTCCAAAAACTCGTTCAGGAAAAATTATGAGACGAATTCTTAGAAAGATTGCCGCAAATGAATTTGACACACTAGGTGACACTTCAACTCTCTTAAATCCTGAAGTTGTTGAATTACTTATTGAAAAAATTAAATCATAAAGCACTAGGCCAGGAGAAATCCTGGCCTTTTTTAATTATCAAATGACTTGTCGAGGCAAGTGTCGTATAAAACTCAAATGACTAAAGTACTTCTTCTCTTTTTTATGACGATAAGCGTATCTGCTCAGTCTCGCTTTATCGAGCTGACGATATCACCTTGGATTTCAGAATGTGAAATCCTCAATCAAAACTGTCAGCCAGCAAGAGCCTACGGTGAAAAAATTGTTGTAAGAACAGAGATTTTAGAAACATTTGAGCCTGGTAGCGCTCAAGTTTCGAGAACACCTTTTGCAAATTCAACTCAGTCAATAAGTGGGCTTATTAAAAACTTTAGTATTTTTCCTCATCCATCAAGTCCCTACCCGCCTTATGTGCAATTTCAAGTTACTTTAAAAAAGCCTATGTACCTCATGTGTAGTCACTCTATAAGTGTCCGAAATCTTGAAGAGGTACCTCCTATTATCTGCTCCTCTACTTATAATAATGACAGATTAGGTCTAACGATTACTTTTGGTAAGCTTCAAGAATTATAACGATAAGAAATATCTAGAACTTTTTTGATTTACAAATGATAATGTCATGACATGAAAAAAATAATTTATTGGTTTAGAAGAGATCTTAGACTTGAAGATAACCATGGGCTTTTTAAGGCCCTTAATTCTGGCTTTGAAGTCATTCCTATATTCATTTTTGATAAAGAAATACTTGGCTATTTTGATGATCCCAATGACCCAAGAGTCACTTTTATTCATGAAAGACTCACTCTTATCAATGAAAGTCTAAAAGAATATGGATCATGTCTTGAAACATATTACGACAATGTTCTTGATGCTTACAAAGAAATAATCTCAAAGCATAAAAACATTGAAGCAGTCTATACTAATAAAGACTATGAACCTCGAACAAGGCTAAGAGACGAAAAGGTTAAGGACTTACTCTTTTCTCATGAAATTGGTTTTGAGTCTTTTAAGGACCATGTTATTTTTGAAGAAAAAGAAATCGTCAAAGCTGATGGGAAGCCCTACACCGTCTATACTCCCTATAAGAGAAGGTGGCTTGAAAACCTGAAAGAAAGTAACTATGAAGCCTTTAAATCAGAAAAGCATCTCGACAAATTATTTAAGATGAAGAATAAGAAAATCATTTCTTTAAAGGAAATGGGCTATCAAGAGTCGACAATAAAGATTCCAAAAGCGGAGATAAAGAAAGGGAAACTTAAAGATTACGATAAAAAGCGTGATTTTCCCTCTGTTGATGGGACAAGCTTACAAGGAATTCATCTACGTTTTGGAACGATTTCCATAAGAAAGTATGTTCGTGAAGCAATGAAAATAAACGACACTTGGTTAAGTGAGTTAATCTGGAGAGACTTCTTTTCTCAAATTCTATTCAACTTTCCACATGTCGCGACTAAAGAGTTCAAAGAGAAGTACTCTGCAATACCTTGGAGAGATAAGAAAGAATGCTCTAAAGAATTTGAAGCTTGGAAAGAAGGAAAGACCGGATATCCAATGGTTGATGCAGGAATGAGAGAATTAAACGCGACTGGTCACATGCACAATCGTGTCCGTATGGTTACGGCATCTTTTTTAATAAAACATTTGTTAATAGACTGGAGACTAGGAGAGAGATACTTCGCTAAGAAACTTCTCGATTATGATCTCGCTTCAAATAATGGAAATTGGCAATGGGCAGCAGGTTGTGGGTGTGACGCAGCTCCCTACTTCAGAGTCTTTAATCCTACAAGTCAAATGGACAAGTTTGACAAGAATAGAGAGTACATTAAGAAGTGGATTCCTGAGTTTGAAACAGATGATTATCCAGAGCCTATCGTTGAACATAAATTCGCTCGAGAAAGAGTTCTTAAATTATTCAAAGACCATTTAAAATAATGTAGTATTTCCACATGAATAATGTGGTTGTAAAAAATATTGCTTTTTTTGTCGCTGGGATGATTCTCAGGTTATTAAGGTTTTCATGTCGAAAGGTATTTGTAGGGTTAGAAAACTTTGAAGAAGGAAAGAAGCTTTCTGCAAATGGTAAAGTCGCTATGGCGACTTGGCATCAAAACCTCTTTGGTGGGACACTTTGCTTAAGAGAAAAAATCATTTCGATGACAAGTCTTTCAAAAGATGGTGAAGTCGCAGCAAAGGTTTCATCATGGATTGGAAATGTTTACGCAACCAGAGGTAGCTCTTCTCGTGGCGGAAGATCTGCGATGGAAGAGATGATTAATATCATCAAGAAAAAACCTTATCATGCTGCCCTAACAATTGATGGACCAAGAGGCCCAAGCTATGTCCCCAAACGAGGAATTTTTAAAGTTGCTCATGATTGCCAAATGCCTATCATTCCCTATTTTGTCATTTCATCAAAAACAAAAGTCCTAAGAAAGAGCTGGGATAAAATGAGACTTGGATTACCATTTGCGACTTTTTACATCAGGTATGGAAAACCTATCTTTATTAAATCTCTATCTCCTAATGATCTTGAAAGCTATTCCGAGCAACTTACTCAAGCTCTTCACCAACTTGAGAAAGACCACTTTAAAGAATACCCGCAACATGAAGATATGATTCGCGCTCAGGAGTAGTCCCCTCGGGAAACATTCTCCACTATGATAAAAATCACTTATTTTTATTTTAAAAAATGACGAAAAATAGATACTCACTTATGACCTAAGGTATTGGAATGAAGATATTTTTCATCATTATTTGTTCATTGTCTTTACATACTCTTGCAAAAGATTTTCACATCTATCTCGATGCAGACTTAAGTAATAATGTTGAATCAGGGGAATCCATAAGAAATGGTATGCAAATGGCCATAGATCATTATTTCAAAAATAAAAAGGAAAATGAATTCACAGTTACCATTAAGTCTCTTGATCATAGAGGCAATACGAGAAGAAGTTTAAAGAATTTCAAACTCGCTTTAGACGATCCTAAAATGATTGCTGTATTTGGTGGACTTCACTCTCCTCCTCTTATAACAAATAAAGGGTTTATAAATGATAACCAGATTCCAACTCTCGTAACGTGGGCAGCCGGTGGACCAATCACAAGAACAACGAAAAAGAAAAATTGGATATTCAGACTTTCTGTTGATGATAGTCAAGCAGGGAGACTAATCTCTCAAACAGCAGTCAATGAAGGCTGCCAAAAGCCCCACCTAGTCTTAGAAAATACACCATGGGGAAAATCGAACGAAAATAATATGCGACGTTCATTGCAAGATTTAAATATCAAGAATTATGAGATTAGTCTTTTTGATTGGGCAGTCTCAAAATCTTCTGCGTCAGATATTGCTAATAAAATTAAAACAGTAAAGAGTAGCTGTATCTTTTTTGTTGGAAATGCAAAAGATGCAAGCGTGATTTTCAAGTCATTAGGAGAATCAAACATCTCGATTCCAATCTATTCTCACTGGGGCATCACAAGTTCAGACAGCATAGAAATGGCAAATCTTATTAAAGAAAATAATCTTAACGTTAAATTAATTCAGACAAATTTTAGTTTCATTCAAAAAAATCTTAATCAATTTCAAAAAGATATTCTCGAAAGCATTTTAAAAAGACACTCCTTAAGTTCTCCCTCTAAGATACAACCTATGACAGGATGGGTTCATGGTTTTGATCTCATGACAATACTTCTTAATACAATAGAACAATTAGAACACGATAAAGAGATAAAGATCTTGAGGTCTGATCTTCGAAATAAACTTGAAAATTTAAACAAACCGATTAAAGGACTTGTTAAAGAATATAGAAGACCATTTTCAGGTGATAATTCAAAAAATGCGCACGAGGCGCTCAATATAAATGACTATGTTATGAGATCATATAAAAGTGATGGAAGCTTACATTGAAAACCGATAAAAGTATTCGCTCAGAATACAAAAAATTTATAACAACGACTTTTGGAGTAATTCTACTAATTCTCTTTACCTCTATATCAATCATTATATCTTATCAAGTCAGCGACCAAAAACGAAGAGAGCTAAATTCGATATTAGAAACCAAAGCAAATGCTATAAATTTAAAATTAACAAATATCATTTCAACTCTAAACGATCATGCATCAAGACCTAATATCATTAATAGCGTTATGCAATTTAATAAAAGTAATAAGAGTACGCGAAATTATTTTGAAGAAGTTTCCATCCTTGGCTTTAAAGGAACGTTTTCAATCTTATCTTTTGATGAAGAATATTTATTTGGTAGCAATACTTACAACTCGGATATCTTTAAGAAAATAATGGACAAGGACCTTCCCTTCTCAATTGAATTAATCTCTAGTGAAGGGGCGTTTCGATTTATGACACCCATTATATATCAAAACCAAGTTGAAGGTGTGCTAATTTTTGCTACACTCATTAAACCTTCGCAAATCTTCTTAAGTACTAATAGCTCTTGGTACGATTTCAGTATTTATCAAGACAAGACTAACCTTAAAACAGAAGACTCAAAAAAACTAGAAACAAATAACAAATTAGAAAAGCCAATAACAAATGGTATTACTCTAACACTTAATTTTAATAATTCATTCTATCAAAATAGGATCATTAAACTTCTCATTACAATTTTCTCTATTATTGCCATTGTGATTCTCATATTAAGTTATTTCTTTTATTCAAAGGGGATTGCAAAGCTTGTAGACCCGTACGAAAAAAATATAAAAATACAAAACGAATTATATAATTCACTTAATTTAAATGAGACAATCCTTAACAGTATCACTCACCTCATTATCGCAACTGACAATGAAGGGACTATCATCACTTTTAATAAGGCCGCTGAAAGAGAGCTTGGATACAGTTCAGACTTTGTTGTCAATAAGCACTCTCCTGCTCTATGGCATGACCCTAATGAAGTTGTACAAAAAGCAAAGGAACTAAGTAGCTATTACCAAACCAATATTGAACCCGGTTTTGACGTCTTTGTTTATGAGGCTGAATATATAAAACCGATGTCTGTTTCAGAATGGACATTTAAGAGAAAAGATAACTCTACTTTTGATGGGAAGCTTATTGCTACAGCCCTAAGAGACCAGAACAATCAGACTATTGGCTATCTTGGAGTGATCGAAAATATAACTCTTATAAAGCAAGCAAAAGAAGATCTTATTAGATCAAATCAGATGAAATCAGAATTTCTAGCAAATATGTCTCATGAGATAAGGACTCCTATGAATGGTGTTCTTGGAATGGTTGAACTCTTAGAGCGAACACCATTAAATGAAGAACAAAAAGATCATCTTCAAACAATGAAAAGTAGTGGCGAACACCTCTTAACAATCATAAATGATATTTTAGATATATCTAAAATTGATGCTGGTAAATTAGAACTTGAGAGTATGCACTTTAATCTTACTAGATCGATTACAGAAACTATTGAATTGATGAAAGGTAAAGCAAAGGAAAAGAACCTTGAGCTTAAGTTTCTAAGCCATATTAAGCCTGAGTCTCTATGGATAAAAAGTGACCAAACAAGACTTAAGCAAATCTTACTTAATCTCTTATCAAATGCCATTAAATTTACAAATAAAGGAAGTGTCACCGTCACAATAGAAAATCTTGATCTTGAGGGAGACCATTTAAAAGTCACACTAATCGTCACAGATACAGGGATTGGACTTTCTTCTGATAACATTAAAAATCTCTTTGAAAAGTTCACTCAAGCAGATAAGTCTATCACTCGAGTTTATGGAGGTACTGGTCTAGGACTTTCAATTACTCACAGTCTTGTAAAAATGTTAAATGGAGAAATTAAAGTTGAGAGTAAAGAAGGTGAAGGCACAAGCTTCATTATAGACTTTAACTTTCTTAAAGGCGACCCTCATGATGAATATGAGAGTATCATTATTCATCAAGAAGAAGATGGATTCGCATCACGATATAATTTACAGATACTCCTTGTTGAAGATAATCTTATCAATCAAAAATTTGCCATTAAAGCACTTGAAAAACTAGGCTATGACCCAGATATAGCATCAAATGGTAAGGAAGCCGTTGAAAAGGTTAAGGCCTCTAACTATGATCTGATTTTTATGGATCTACAAATGCCAATCATGGATGGAATAACGGCCACAAAAGAAATTACAAAACTTAAACTTAAGCAAAGCCCTACTATTGTGGCCATGACTGCTAATGCATTTAAGGATGATAAAGACAAATCTCTTGAGGCCGGAATGAGTGCATTTCTTACTAAACCTGTTTCGATAAAAAAAATTAAAGACACTATTGTTACCATAAAAAAAAGGAGTGCCTAAGCACTCCCTCTATATTCTTTAATTTCATTAATCTATTTAGTGACAAAGATCTTTAAGCTTTTCAATAAAAGTTAACTCTTCCCAAGGGAAGTATCCTTCAAGGTCTCTTCCAAAGTGCCCATAAGCAGCAGTTGGAGAATAAATTGGCCTTAAAAGATCCAGTCTATCAATAATCGACTTAGGCTTCATATCAAAGATTTCTTTTACAGCTGTTTCAATTTTAGAAACGTCAACTTTCTCTGTTCCAAAAGTATCAACAAGAAGTGACATTGGCTCACTTACTCCAATTGCATAGGCAACTTGTACAAGGGCCTTGTCAGCAAGGCCAGCTGCAACAATATGCTTTGCGATCTGTCTCGCCCCATAAGCGGCAGAACGGTCAACCTTAGATGGGTCCTTACCAGAGAAAGCTCCACCACCGTGGGCGCCATGTCCACCATAAGTATCAACGATAATTTTTCTACCAGTTAATCCACAGTCACCCATTGGACCACCAATAACAAACTTACCTGTTGGGTTTAAGAAATATTTTGTCTTATCATCAATAAGGTCAGTTGGAACAGTTTTCTTAATAACTTCTTCCATTAGAGCTTCTTGAACTTGTTTTAAAGTCATTTTCTCAGAGTGCTGAGTTGAGATAACAATAGAGTCAATTCTCTTTAGTTTGCCATCCTCATACTGAGCAGAAACTTGAGTTTTTCCATCTGCTCTAAATTCACCACAAGTACCATCTTTTCTTACAGTAGATAAACGATGCGATAATCTGTGAGATAGATCAATTGTCATTGGCATATATGAAGCGGTTTCATTACAGGCATAACCAAACATAATCCCTTGGTCTCCTGCTCCCATCTCTGTAAATGTACCTTCACCTTCATTTACACCTTGAGCGATATCTGGCGACTGCTTATCAAGAGCGACCATTACTCCACAAGTTCCAGCATCAAAACCCTTATCTGAATGATCATAACCAATATCTTTAATTTTGTTTCTTACAACATCCTGAAAATCTATTTGAGCCTTAGATGTTATCTCCCCTGCAAGAACCACAAGTCCTGTTGTGATCATTGTCTCACAAGCAACTCTTGAATTCGGGTCATCCTTTAACATCGCATCTAAAACTGCATCACTAATTTGATCTGCAATCTTGTCTGGGTGTCCTTCCGTTACGGACTCTGAAGTAAATGTATAATCCTTTAGCATAGCTTCTCCCAATAAATAAAAAATACACTAGTCATTCGGATAACTATACAATTAAAAACGGCGTTTAACAACTTTAATAGCCATTTGGCTTATAGAAATAAGTGAATAAATGAGGATTTCTATAAACAAAAAACCTAGACTCAGAGGGCTCATAGAGCACTTTAGTCTTTGCCCCTGCCCAAATTTCATAAAGCCCACTTTTAGACTTTATAGTCCCTATAAAACGAAGCTTATTTGATCGATAAAGCTTTCTGTAAGTCTCATCTTTTAAAATTTCTGGACCGGGAAGCTCAGGCCACTTTGAATAGCCACTCCATAACTTTGCCATATCAATACGACCTGTCATGGAAGCTCTAGAAAAGTAGCGCGTAGCCCCAAAAATTGTAATTGGAAACTTTAATACTTCTAATGCAAAAGTTAAGTTCTCTTCCCTAAGCTTGTATGCAGAACGAGATGAATCAGGACAATAGATCCCCCTACTTGCTGGAATGAAAAAATACGTAAATGAGAATTGCCCTTTTTTAAAAAGAACATTTAGCCACTTATATTTTTTAAAGTCTTTAATTCCAACTTCTTTTAAAAATGGATAAAGGTCTTCTGACTTATCAATACTATTATACTTTTTGTTTCTCAAACGGTTTAGGATAACTTGGACGATTGCTCTTCTCTCACTTCCAAACTTATTATCAAGTCTTCCAACTTCATGAATAAGAATGGTTTCAATCGTAAAAAGAATTCTATAGAGAATATCTTTTTCAGACCAAAACTTATAAACTCTGGCTTCTTTTTCATACGTATAATCTTTAAGCGCTTTTCGAGCACGCTTGGCTGAGTCTTGGTATTGAACAAGAAAGTCTTTAGAACTAGAAGTACTTTTTAACTTATAATAAAAATTGATATCCCCTTGAATTTTTTTTCTCCACTTATTAACTCCTCTTCTGTGATAAGAAACACCACGGACAAGTGAATTTTTAATTTTATCAAGTAAAGACTCAATGTCATAGCGCAAGTCTTCTTCAAAGAAGTCATCATCATGTTTCAGTAGTCTTAAATAAACAGTAGAAATGAGTGATCTAAAAGATGTATCCTTTCGTCCATTTTTAGGGTTCACAATTCCATCTTCAAAGAGCTTTCTTTTAAAGTAAATTGTATTTGCGAGTTGTTTATTCGTTTCTTTAGCTTCATCAAAGTTCTTTCTAAGATTAAAATAATCTACAGGAAAGCCATAAGGTTGAAGTGCAATTAAGTCTTCTTCAAGATATTTAATGAGATCTTTAACAAACTTATCTGTAAGTTTTGAGAGATTATTCTTCTTACCTTTATATCTTTTATAATTTTCTTTATGAAGATTGATAAAACGTTTTTCAAGACGAGAAGCTTTTCTATATTCTTTTTTAAAGTTTTTCTTTTTCTTAAGTGTCTTATGAAGTGACTTTAGCCAGTCTCTTTTTTTTGCAAGTAATGGTAGCCCATCTTTTATAGACTGTATATCCACACTTTCGTCTTCATTAAATGGTACATAAAGGCCATTTCCTGTATATTCCTTATAAAGCTTCCCGGCTTTTTGATAGGTGCCTGGTCGGCAGAGCTTACGAGACATTTCCTTTAGATAAGAAAAATATGTATTAAAAATTTTATCTTTAGATTCTGAAAGATCAATTTTTTCAAACGCAAAAACACTCTGAGCTAATGCAATATAAAAAATTACAGTTCTAAAGACTTTTAACAAAATCAGAACTCCATAAACCAAGACATGTTGAATTACTCATAACGAGGTTTAGTGATTGATCATTTGAATTACTTTTAATCTCATCTATTAGCTCATCTAGTTCTGTAATAAGATATGCTTCTTTAGAAGAATCAGACTTCAAATTTTTTACCAATTGATTAAAATCAAGATCTCCATGGCCGATTGCTGTAGTCTTCTTACTTGGATTTATAATCCAAACCTTAAAAGCTTCTCTTAGAGATGATATAAAACGGTCTTGGAAAATATCAGACCTTGCAGTTGCTGAGCCCGGCTCTAAAAAGACATTAATTTTTTTATCAGGATATTTTATTTTTATCGCAGCGATAGTTTCTTCAACGGCCGTAGGATGATGAGCGAAGTCATCAATGATAACGGCTCCATTATAAGATCCAACTTCCTCTTGTCTTCTCTTTGCAAGCTTTAGATTTTTTATCGCCTCGTTTAACTCTTCTTTCTTAATCCCCTCACTAAGTGCAAAAATTAAAATAGCACTTAGATTTAGAATGTTGTGCTTACCAATTAAATTAGTATGAAAGTCATACTTAGAATTATTAAAAGTTACTTCAAAAGATGTTCCATTCTTATTTGCTTCTTTAATAAGCACATTCTTTTCACCATAGAAGTCTACATTCTCTCCCATGTGATCATAGATATCGATAATTGAGTCCCAATCACTACAAACAATATTTTGTTTTACATTCGGGATAATAGCACGAAATTCATCTTTAATATCTTCAAGAGTTTCGAAGATGTCAGCATGATCGAATTCAAGAGATGTTAAGACAAGATGATCTACTGAATAAGACCTAAATTTTGAAAACTTCTCAAAGTAAGCACTGTCATACTCATCTGATTCAATGAAAAAATATTCACTATCTGTCATTAAAGCAGAGGGCATATTATCTAAAACAGCTCCCACAAGATAACTTGGGTTAAGTTTTAAGTTTTCAAAAACTTGAATACCTAAATAAGTCGTTGTTGTCTTACCATGTGTACCAGCAAGTCCAATCACTTTCTTTTGGTCAAGAATAAGAGCTCCTATCGCCGCAGGAAATGAGCAAAAAGGGATTCCAAGTTTTTCAATCTCTCTTGCTTCATCACTTTTTCCTGAAACAACATTACCAACAACAATGAGATCAACTTCCCCTTTTAAGGATTCGAGTTCAAAATCATCTAGACGATGTACTTCAATTTTAGATTCTTCAAGATATGTCGACATTGGGGGATAAAACATTTTATCTGCACCGCTGACCTCATAACCTGCACTCTTTAAAAGACAAGCAGAAGAGCCCATACCTGTGCCACAAATTCTATAAAAAAAGATGCGTTTTATAGTGCTCTTATTTTTCTTTATATTTTCGTAATTTAAGTAGTTTTCTAAGTTCATATCTATTCCAATTATATCTTAATATAATTGTAGATGATTACAACGGATGTGCATAGTATCAAGATATAATTCAATACATATTGTATATAAAATGAGGAACACTAAGAAAGTTTGTAGATTAGTTCTTAAAGTAGATAGATGTATCTTTTAGAATACTTTCTACTTTTTCACTCTTTAAAAAAGTTTGAACTTCTTCTCTCATATCATCACTTATCTGCCCCTGTTCTTGTATACGATCAGAGAACTGGATCATCTTATCACCAATATCATTGTAACTAGAGTGACCCTTTAAAATGAACCCAATAAGTCTCAAAGATTGATTTAAACTCTGAGTCCTAAAGTCTTTTATCTTATGTGCCTTAAATTTATCAGGATAATTTAACTTATCGACATCTTTAACAAGTAATGCTCCAAGCTCAAGAAGCCTTAGGCCATAGCTAATATTTGGATATTGTCTAATTTCTAAGTTATGGGACCTAAAGGGCTTTTTCCATTCAGATAACCCCAATTTTAGCATACCTCGATTACCTACACCTCTCTCTGTAAAATTAGAATCATAATACTTTAAAGGCTCCACATTTTTCCCAAAATTCATAGCTCTTAGAAGTACAATATTTGCTTCAAGTACTTGAGCAATTCGAATAACATTCTCTCGATTTACATGATCAACGGGAATACCAAGATGGAGATGACTCATTGGGTGTTTAAAAATAGTGTGTAAGCTATTCATTAACTCTTTAAATTTTGATGGAATCTCTTCCCATGAATGATGTGTCAGTTCAATATAATCTAAATCAATATGAGCATTTATTGGAAGACCTTGTTTTTGTAAGTTACTGGCCACGTCAGATGTAAAATTTTGAGAAAGAAACTTCTCGCGTCCGACCATTAACTTTTGAAAATAACCAGGTGCAAAATCTGATGGTATATAGAATTCTTTATCTTTTGAGACGTCTTTTCTTAGGCCAAAAGCATCTACCTGCTTTTCTGATATTCCAAGTTTTTTACTGGCTTCTTTTTTAGTTAACTTAAATCTTTCTAAAAGCTTATCCATTCTAATTGCAGTGCTAGTTTCTAGATTTACACCACGATATGCATCTTCAAGCGGTAGCTCTGAATCAGTTGAAAAAGTAACAAATTGATCTTTATCTCCAACATAGAACTTATCATCACTCAACCAAATTTCACTATCTTTTATATATGATTTATTAATTCCATCTCCACCTTTGATTTGAGACTGCTTTTTAAAGATAAAATTATATTGATGGTCTCCTCTCTTACTTATTCTAGTAACAAGGAAAAACTTTGTTTCATAGCTTTCGCCAACTTTTACTTTTGCTTTTTTAAGTAGCGAGTTTAAGTCTTTAGGTAATGGGTATTCAGTATCAAACTCCAAATGATCTTCTTCGAGTTTTTTTAACAACTGATATGAAAAAGTTTTCTTCTCAACATTTCTTTTTTTGTGAACTATCGCCATTAGAGCCTTCCAACACGTTTGAATTGATGCTGCAGGCGCTCTTCCAACAAGATTCGCATGACTTGATCGTTGGTCTCTGTGATTAAATGTTGAGCACGAAACCATAGTTACAAAAATAGCAATTAAATATATTTTAAACATAAATACCTCGTATTATTATCGGGATAAATCGAATTAAAGATGAGTGATTTAAACAAAAAGGCAATAATTTCAATCACTTACAGGGCTATCCTGAGTGAACGTGAAATCAAAAGATAATGAATAAAAATCGTTAGAATTATTTCAACAAATTATTTGCAACGTCTTTCCTAAACTTAGAAAGCTTCTCTCTGTCATACCAACAAGTTGTGGTCTCATTTGTTAAGATGACAATGCCTTTATTCTTGTTTGGATATATCCAAAAGGAAGTTCCTGTGAAACCGAGATGACCAAATGTCGTCTCGTCGCTATGGACTCCGGCCAATGATTTAGAAGGATTCTCTACACGATCAAAGCCTTTATTAAAGCGATGTTCTTGCTTGAGTCCTATTTTTGAAATGAAAGAGAAATCTTTTTCTAATTTTATAAGATTACGGCAAAGCCCTTCTACGCTTCCAAATAGTCCAGCATGACATACACGTGAATTGATCACGAAAGCATTGTCATCATGAACATGTCCGCATATCTCTTGCCCTCTTCTAAAACCTGTTGGAACACATTGTTCGCCATTTAAAGTAAGCCAATTCTTTATTTCTTTGTCGTGAAAATCTTTTAAGAATTCATAAACACTTTTTCCAATCTTCTTTTCAATTTCAAGCTGCAGTCTCAATGCTCCAAAGTCGGAATATAATGTTTTGCTTTCACTAATTTTATAAGAAAGAAGTAATTCTCTCCATGAAGAATGAGACAAGCGTCCCCAAGCAGGAAGACCTGAGCGATGCTCTAATAAAAGAATCATTTCCTGGTCAAATATTTCAGGTGCAGCCAAGTATGAAAGCCCTAAAGTCATTGGTTTTGTAATAGAGGCCAAGTCAAAGTAAACTTCTCTCTCTTCATCAAAGCGATCTAGGTTTGAATAAAACTTACTAGAAAAACTTAAGTCATCAAAATCAATAAGCCCCAAAGCGACACAATTAAAATTAGAGTCCTCCAGTGCTTTTTCAACTATTAAGTCTATCTCTTTGTTCAAACCTAAGAATTCCTAATTTGTGCTTGAGCAGCTGAAAGTCTTGCAATTGGCACTCTATAAGGAGAACAGCTTACATAATCAAGCCCCGTACGATGACAAAAATCGATCGATTTTGGGTCTCCACCATGTTCTCCACAGATGCCAAGATGAAGCTGCTTATTTGATTTTTTTCCTTCATCACAAGCAAATTTAACAAGGTATCCAACACCATCTTGGTCAATACTGACAAATGGATCATTTGGGAGAATTGACTTAGTGATATATTCAGAAAGAAATTTTCCAGAGTCATCACGGGATAGACCAAAGGTTGTTTGAGTAAGGTCATTTGTTCCAAAAGAGAAGAAGTCTGCATGATTTGCAATTTCCGAAGCAGTAATTGCAGCTCTTGGAATTTCAATCATCGTTCCTAGTTTATATTCAATCTCTTTATTATTTTCTTTAAAGATTAATTGAATTTCATCCTCTAATATTTTCTTAAGAGTCGATAATTCTTTTACCTCAGAGACTAAAGGTATCATAATCTCGGGCTTAACTTTAATACCCTCTCCATCAACTAATAAGGCAGCCTCAATGATTGCCCTAACCTGCATCTTATAAACTTCAGGATATGTGATTCCTAATCGGCAACCTCTATGTCCAAGCATTGGGTTAAACTCATGGAGCCCCTCTGCAATGTCTTCTACCGTTTTTAATTCTACATCTAAATACTTTGCTAGTTCTTCTTTTTCTTCATGAGAATGTGGAAGGAATTCATGCAATGGTGGATCAAGTAAACGAATATTTGCAGGTTTTCCTTCAAGTTTTTGAAAGATTCCAACAAAATCTTCTTTTTGATATGGAAGAAGTTTAAATAGTGCTTTTTCTCTCTGAGCAAGGTTCGTTGCAAAAATCATTTCTCTAACAGCTAGGATTCTATCTGCCTCGAAGAACATATGCTCTGTTCGACAAAGACCAATCCCTTCTGCTCCAAATTTCAAAGCAGTTGCAGTGTCTTCAGGATTATCTGCATTTGTTCTCACTCCAAGCTTTCTAATGTCATCTGCCCAGGCCATGAAGTTTGCAAAATTATCAGATATGCTGGCAGCGATAGTTGGAACCTTTCCTTCAATAACCTCTCCAGAGCCACCATCAATCGTTAACCAGTCACCTTCACGATAAATATTTTCACCTAATTTTAAAGAATGGTCTTTTGAATTAATAACAAGGCTTGAACAACCAGCAACACATGGTTTTCCCATTCCTCTGGCAACAACAGCAGCGTGAGAAGTCATCCCTCCTCTTGCCGTAAGTATTCCTTGAGAAGCGGCCATGCCGCCAATATCTTCCGGAGATGTTTCTTGTCTTACAAGAATAACTTTTTTCCCAAGCTCATTTAATTCATGAGCTTTTTCAGAAGAAAAACAAATGATTCCACTACCTGCTCCAGGGGAAGCTGGTAGGCCTTTAGCGATAACATTCATTTTTGCATTTGGATCAAGTCTAGGATGTAGAAGTTGGTTCAGAACTTCTGGATCAACCTGCATAAGGGCTTCTTCTTTACTAATAATCCCTTCTTCATGAAGATCGACTGCTATTTTAATAGCTGCACTTGCTGTTCTTTTTCCATTTCTCGTTTGTAATAAATATAAAGTTCCGTCTTCAACAGTGAACTCAATATCTTGCATATCTTTATAGTGCGCTTCTAATTTCTTATAAGTTTCAGTGAGCTCTTTAAAAACTTCTGGCATGGCCATTTCAAGAGAAGGATAATCTCTGTTGGAATCATTTTTTGAATCCTCGTTAATAGGACCAGGAGTTCTAATTCCTGCAACAACATCTTCCCCTTGAGCATTTATTAAATATTCGCCAAAAAATCTTTTAGCACCTGTAGAAGGATCTCTTGTAAAACAAACTCCTGTCGCTGAAGTGTCTCCCATATTTCCAAAGACCATTTCTTGAACATTTACGGCCGTTCCCCATATATGTGGTATTCCATGAAGATCACGATACTTAGTTGCTCTTGGGTTATTCCATGACTTAAAAACTGCTTCAATCGCTAACCATAACTGATCCATAGGATCAGTAGGAAATGA
>NZAF01000136.1 GCA_002686115.1 Halobacteriovorax sp.
AACAATACACCTCTTAAGATGTTTGACTATCAAACGCCCTATGAGGTGTACTATAAGAAAAAAGTTGCACTAATTGTTTGAATTTAGCCTGGCACCGATTAGAGAAATAAAAGTTGCATACAAGGGAAAAAGAACAAGAGCTAGCGTGAAAGACATTGGTAAATCTTTTAATGAGACTGTCAAAGAGAGCGCTTAAATACTTTTTAAAACCTCTGAAATTTCTTCTGGAAATACTCCACTAACAGGGTAGTTCGATTGCTCCTCAGATGGTAGCTGATCAGTTAATGATTTTTTTGAACCATGTACATATTTAAAGTCTAAACCATGAATAAGCATGTCTTTTTTCAGTTGCTTAAATATCGGTGATTGTCCTTTTGAAGATGCAAAAGACAGTGATGAAAAAAGCATAAAAACGACAACTGTAAAAACTTTAGACATAAAATATCTCCATTATGGTTAAAATAATAACAATACAGATATTTATGCATTAATGATGCCAGAACTAGAACATATTTCGAGCATTACTAATAGATGTCGCAACTCCTATACATATCCCAAAAGTTAATAGGGAGGAACCTCCATAGCTCATCAAAGGTAGAGGCAAACCAACAACGGGCATTAGGCCCATCACCATACTCATATTGATAAATGTATGCCAAAAGAAAATCGACATAATCCCAATGACAACAATTGAATCAAATACTCTTGAGACACTTGAAGCAAGCTTTACAAATCTGAAAAACAGAAATAGATATAATCCAATCGTTAGAATGGCCCCAAAAAAGCCATGCTCTTCATTGAAAATTGAAAACACAAAGTCTGTATGGTTTTCAGGTAGATAGTTTAGAGATGCTTGAGAAGAGTTTTTAAAACCCTTCCCCCAAAACTTTCCAGAGCCTATAGCAATTTTTGATTGAATGGCATTGTAACCAGAGCCCCTTGCATCAGCAGAGGGGTTTAAGAAAGTTTTAATTCTTCTTTTTTGATAGTCTTTAAGGGCAAACTCGTACATAAGTGCACCACTTAGAACTCCAGCAATTGCTAGCACACCTAAAGTCTTCCATTTTAATTTTCTATAAAAAGCGATAGTGAAAAATACGAGAAGAACAAGAAGTCCTGTACCAAGGTCTGGTTCAACAATAATAAGTAGTGCTGGAATAAAAGCCAGAATTGCAGGAAAGATGAGCTCTTTAATTCCAGTCATTCCTTCAGAATGATACTTTTTGTAAAATCTTGCCAGAATAAAAATCACAGAGAGCTTCATTAACTCTGATGGCTGAACCCTAACTGGTCCAAGAACGAGCCATCTCTTTGCCCCCATTCCAGTATCACCGACAAATAAGACGAGTAAAAGTAATAGAACATTAAGGCCATATATTAGCCATGCAAAACGAAAGTATGTCTTAGGCTGTATAAAACTAATCGCAAAACCTACAACAAGGGATAAAAGATACCAGCCAATTTGAACTTTATATAATGAAGCGTGACTTGTACTAATTGAGGCATGAGTAGCCGAGTAAAGATTAATCACACCAAAAAAGAAAATCACAATTGATAGAAGAAAAAATGAAAAATCATATCTTTTAATAAAGTCTTTTAACGTACTAAAATCCATTAATTTGTTTCCTCTGAATCATTCTCATCAGAAGTTTCTTCTTCTGAATTCTCTTCATTTTCTTTCTGTTCTTGTTGCTTCTTAAGCTCTTGAGCTCTCTCCCTCGCCTCTCTTGCTTCTCTTTCTTTTCTTACAAGCTTTAGATAAGCGATTTTATCTTCTTCAGCATATTTCTTATGGAGTTCAGGATGGTATTTCTTCATGTACTTCGTGATAACGTCTCTGACAACAGGAGTTGCTGCAGAAGAACCACAACCATGTTCAACAACCGCTGCGACAGCAATTTTTGGATCATCATATGGAGCAAACCCAACAAAGAGACCATGGTGCCTACTTTTATATGGCATATCCTTACACTTAGAAAATAACTCTGTCTGAGTCATACTTCTTACTTGTGCAGTTCCAGTTTTACCGGCCATACGAATCCCACGTCCACGATACCACCAAGCAGTACCTTCTCTATGATTAGCAACTTGGTATAAACCTTTTTTCACATGCTTTAAGGTCTCATCACTAACATTAACTTTACTTACCTCTTCTGGAGCGAAAGTTTTTAAGACCTCTCCGGAGTTTGTAAAAATCTCTTTAATGATTTGTGGACGATAAACTTTCCCCCCGTTTGCGATAGCGGCATAAGCAATTGCTAATTGTATTGGTGTTGCGAGTACATAACCCTGTCCAATCGCACATACTAAGTTCTCTCCCAATTGCCACTCTTCGCCGTATCTCTTCTTCTTCCATTCAGCGGTTGGAATGAGTCCTGGAATTTCTCTAGGAAGATCGATTTCTGTCTTACTTCCAAGACCAAACATTTTTGCATATTTAGACATGTCATTAATATGCATCATCTTAGCAACTTTATAGTAGTAAACATCAACACTACTTCTTAAAGACTTATAAACATCGGTATCGCCGTGCCCACTTCTTTTCCAATCATTAAAAACTCTTCTACCAAGTCTAAAGGTAGGTCCGCATTTAATAATCTCTGTTGGCTTAACAACCTTCTCTTCAAGTGCTGCGATCGCTGTAAATGTTTTATAAGTAGAACCCGGTGCATAGTGTTCTTGAATCACACGGTCTCTAAGAGGATTGTGTTCATTTGAAGTTAAACTATTCCAATATTCAGCAGTTAATCCTTTAGAAAACTGAGTTGGGTCAAAAGAAGGTCTTGATACCATCGATAACACTTCTCCTGTATCAACTTTAATAGCAACGACGCTTCCAACCTTTTCTTCTAACGCCTTAAAAGCTGCTTGCTGAAGATCTCTATCAATTGTCAGTCGAATATTTTTTCCTGGTGTTGAAGCTTTATTTTCAATTCCTTGAAAGAGGTTATTAGAACTAATAACTCTTTTCATCCTTCCTCTAGCATCAACCTCCATAAATTGATATCCGTCTTGACCTCTTAAAAAGAAATCAAACTTTTCTTCAACTCCGGCCTGGCCTATAAAGTCACCAAGCTTGTAGTCATAACCATCTCTTTTTCTATATTTTGGAAGTTGTTCTCTAGAGATTTCAGAAATATAACCAAGAAGGTGACTTCCTATTTCTTTATCTTTGTACTCTCTTGAAATAAATGTCTGAACACTAACTCCAGGCATTTTTTCATTTTCTGTTTCAATGATCGCTACTTCTTTCTTAGAGATATTTTTTTTAATGAGAACTGGTCGATATCTTGCCTGGGCACGATATTTTTTCAAGGTTTTCTCAATGCTTGAAACTGACATATCAAGAATCTCTGAGAGCTTTATCAAAGTCTGCTTCTTATTAGATAAGTACTGAGGAATAATAATAGCATCAAATCGAGGTACATTATGAACAAGTAGTTGGTTATTACGACTAAAGATCATTCCTCGAGATGCACTAATAACTTCTTTTCTAAGACGATTCTTTATTGAATATTCATAGAGCATATCACCTTGATAGATTTGTAAGTACCAAAGTCTAATTAAGATAAAGCCAAAGCTCAGCGTCACCAAAGTAATGATGATATCAGCTCTATCTTTATGGGATCTGACAACTTCTTCTTCTGAAAACATTACTCGCCCATTAATCCTTCATCACGAACTCTCCACACCTTATCAAACAATGAAAAGAATAATGGTGCCATCAAAGAAAGAACGATACTTTCTGGCAAGAATCTCCAAAATTTTTGAATGATATAGTCGAAATCACTGAGTTTGAGATAAAGAAGACTTGAAGTGATAATAAACCAGAAAAACTGAAAAACCTGCGTGGTAATAATAGTCAAAATACTACTAGAGAAGTGCAATAGATCTCTAAGATAAGAAATAATCACACAAATAATAACTCCTGCAATCGTTCCCATTTCCCAGCCCTCGATTGTAAATATGGCATGGGAATATTGAACGGCGACAATCATAAGAGCTAAGTAAGGACTCTCTATTTTGAAGCCTAGAAATAAAATTATTAAAACATTAAAAGGAATCATATAGTTTACGAGTCCAAAGATTGGAAGAATAGAAACTGATATGACTTCTAAGACGAAAAGAATTAAGATCGTGATAAATAAGCTAGGTAATATCTCAATTGAATTAACACGCATAACTACTCTGCCTCCGACTCATCTAGGGCCTTCCACTCAAGCCTCTTTTTCATATCATCATCAGCAACGAGTACAACAACTTCTTCTAATTTAGAAAAATCAACAGATGGTTCAACTTCTATATACTGGGTAATTCCGTAACTCTCTCTTTCTACCTTGGCAACTTGTCCTACCTTAAGACCTTTTGGATAAATATTACCTAGCCCTGAAGTAACAACCATATCATTTAATCTAACAGGGTCAGTTCTCGTCACGTATTTCATAAGACAACGCCAACCAGAGAAGCCCTCTAAAATACCATTACTTCTTGTTCTATCAATAAGAACGTCAACTCTGTTAATAGGATCAAGTATCGTTAAAATATCTGCAAAATTATCTGACATACGATAGATGTAACCAACAACACCTTCAGAAGTAACTACGGTAGACTGAAGCTTAATCCCGTCACTTGCACCCTTATTAATTCTTAAAACTCTAAAGTCACTTGAGGCATCCCACCCAACAATCTGAGCAAGAATCTTCTTTCTTTTGATATTTTCACCAAATCGCAGAAGCTTTTTAAGCCTTTCGTTTTCTTTAATCGTTTGATCCATTGAGAAGAGCTGATTTCTTAATTCATCAATATCTCTTTTAAGTTGAACATTTTCTTTAGATGCGGCGACATTTAAAACATAGTGATCAATAACTGACACAACTCTCTGGTGAATAGAAGAGACCCCTCTTTGCAGTGGAGCAAGAGTATCAAGTAGCATTCCTTCAAATATAGTGGTTTCTCTCACGTCTACGTTACGCGTCGAGACACCGTAAAGAGCGGCACTTAGAACAACAATATTTATAATTGTCTTTAGCCTAGAGCCCTCATCAAGCATCATCTTCATTAGCACAATCCCTGTGTTATATCTTATAAGGGTACCTATCTTTATATGACCTTTCAACTAAGTCTTTGAAAATAATATTTACCTGACGCAACGAAACACAAGGATTGGTGGACTTCATAAGCACCGTAAGTGTATAATTCTTGGGTTTATACACAATATTTAAAAATTGAATTCACGGAGTAGAATATGTCATCAGGATTTCAAAAGACATCATCACAATTATTTTTAACTCTTTTTATTGGAGTGATCGTTATCTCATTTATGTTTAGTGGTCCTTTTATGGATAGTGGAGCACCAGACAGTGTTGGATCTGTTGGAGAGCACTCAATCAGATTTAGAGAATTTAATGGTGAGGTCGAAAGACAACAACAATTCTATTCTAGATTTATGAAACAAGGTAAGCCACTTACTTCAAGTGAAATGAAGCAATTTAAAATCTATGACAACGCCATTAAAAGTCTCGTTTTCCAGAAGTTAAGATTTATCTTAGCTGATGAGATGGGAATTGCTGTTAGTAAGGATGAAATTATTGCTGATATTAAAAATACAGAGTTCTTTAAGACAAATGGTCAATTTGATATTAACCGCTATAAAGGTCTTCTTGCCGCGAACAGAATTACTCCAGAAGATTACGAAATGGATTCAAGAAACCGTCTTAAAGCCACAAAGCTACAGGACATCATGAAAGCGGTTCCTTTTAGTGATAAATTAAAAGAAGATCTAAATAAGTTATACAATATGCAAAAAGCTGTAACGACTTACACTATCAATAGTGCTGAACTTAAGAAGACGATTAAAATTACAGATGCTGAAGTTAATAAATTCTTAGAAAAAGAAGTTAACATGGCAAGAACGAAGTCAATTTTTGAGCAAAGAAAAGAAAGCTTAAGTCAAAAAGAACAGGTTAAAGCAAGACACATCCTTTTCAAAATCGATGATAAGACTACTGAAGCAAAAGCTCTTAAGAAAGCACAAGATCTTAAAAAGAAACTTACAAAGAAAAACTTTTCAGACCTTGCGAAGAAGAATACAGATGAAATCCCAGGGAAGTCTTCTGGTGGTGACTTAAATTGGGTATCAAAAGGGATGATGGTAAAGCCATTTGAAGACAAATTATTTTCTATGAAAAAAGGTGAAATCTCTGAGCCTGTTAAAACTCAATTTGGTTATCACATCATCTATGCAGAAGATAAAAAAGAAGCAAAAGAAGCTAAGTTTGAAGATCATAAAAATGCCATTGCAAAAGAGTCGCTTCAAAATGAAAGAGACGTTAAAGATTTAATGGATAAAGCAGTAGCGGAAGTAAAAACAGCACTTGAAAGTGGAAAAAGTATTAACAAACTTAAGAATAAGTACAAGATAAGCGTTCAAGCTGAAAAGGTAATCAATAGACTTGAAGGTGATCAGTCAAACTTTGATCTTAAGCCAGAAGAGCTGAATAAAATCTTTAGTTCAGATGATAAGCTTCACGTTTCAAACACTGGAACAAAAGCGACTTTCATTGTTGTGAATCCAGCTAAAGCAACTGAGAAAAAAGAATTCAACGTGACATCTACGCAAAATATTATGGCACAGAAGGTCTCTCAAGCTTTACTTGAAAAACTTCAAGAGTCTTATCCATATAAGCAAAATAAAGCTGCTGTTTTACCAAACTAAGAGATTTATTCGTGGCCGACAAAGAAGCTAAATTTGATCAAAATGTTGAAGGAAAATTCTATGTTGATGATCAATGTATCGCATGTGATGCTTGCGTTGTCGAAGCTCCGAAATTCTTTGAAATGAATGATGATGAAGGACATGCTTTTGTAAAGCTTCAGCCTTCAACTGAATATGATTTAAAGTTATGCCTCAATGCACTTGAAGCTTGCCCCGTCGAAGCTATTGGCGAAGACGGGGAATCTTAAACAAGCTAGTCGTTAAGATACTCTCCAATAATCGAAGCATTGAAAATTTTCTTATTATCAGACTTTCTGACTCCTTGATAAAAGGTAAAGTCTTCTTCGACGATTGTTACTAAGATATCGATTTCATCACCAAGTCTCGCTTCCGCGGTAAAATTAATATTAAATTCTTTTACAACATGATTGTGATGATACTTAATTGGAATAGTATTTAAGATCCATTGTGCGTACTTTGTATTATTCACATGTCTATTCATATCAAGATCAGAGTTTTGTACGACTATAGTATTTTCAACTTTTAAATCATCAGGTGCGATGAGTTTTTCAGGTATAAAACCCACCGTACTCTCAGGTAAGTTCTTATGAATTTCAGTATCAATTTGTGGCTTCACAGGTTTTCGAGTCTCACCATTTAAAACCATAAACGTTGCAACAGACTCGCCTATCTTTTCATCACCAATAAAGATTTCATAATCTCTATAGGCCTTAAGTCCATCAATTGCTCTTGGACGTGTAACAATTCTCACAGTATCTTTCCAGGCAGGCCATCTATTCATGATGAGCTTTTGCTGGGTGAAAACCCAAAAGGCATTATTTCTAATCATGTCTTCAAGACCAACACCTAGCTCTTCAGCATGCAGCATACCTGCATCTTGTAAAATTCCAAGCATTCCAAAAAGTCCTAAGCGCTTACTCATATTTATATTGACGCTATTGACCTCATAATTTTTTTCAAAGATTAACTTTTCCATCAAACCTACAAAATTGACTGATATATTTTAAAGTTTTCCTCATCAAAACAACAGAAAATGACTTTTTCAAATTTAGAGAGATCATCAAAACTCTTTACAGCACTTGTCGCTGTGATAGCAGCTTCTATTTTAGGATATCCATAGACACCTGTTGAAATATTTGGAAAAGCAATAGACTTAAAACCATTTTCAAGAGCAAGTTCAAGGGCTCCAAAATAACAACTCTCTAAAAGCTCAGACTCACCATTTTGCCCGCCTCCCCACTTTGGTCCAACAGCATGGATGATTCCGCCAATCTCAATATTATAGGCTTCCGTCAATCTCACCTCACCAGTTGGGCATCCTCCAATTGACTTACATTCCTCTAGAAGCTCAGGCCCTGCAGCCTGATGAATAGCACCGTCAACTCCAGCTCCACCAAGAAGACTTTCATTAGCGGCGTTAACGATAATATCAACATCAAGTTTAGTAATATCGCCTGAAACAATTTCTATGTTTTTCATATGTATACCTTTTTAATCAAAAATTTGTAGTGGAGAATTTCCCCCCTGATTATCTTCAAAATAATCAAAGTCGATTGAAATTGCCGTTGCAAAAATCAATGCCTTGGTTCTCGTATCCAATTCTTCATTCATACTTAAACCAAATGTATCATGATCAGCAAAGACTTCCTTTAAAAGTCCTCCCCACTTCTTTTTAACTTCTCCAATTTTCTGTCCCATTCTATTTTGAATTTCAAATTGAAAGAATTTAAAAAAGCCAGACTCTATTTCACCTACCACATTATCTTGGTGATCACTGATCTGATACTTCTTTTTAAATATTGCAAATTTCTGATCAATTCGACCAATAACTTGATCTTGACTGTCATATAAATGAGCTGTTGAAAAAAAGAAATAAAAAGGTCTCTGGTACTTTAAAATTTCATTCTGCTTTGAGTCGTACACTCTCACATCAAGTGGTCGGTGAGAACGAGAGATCCATCTGATAAAGAATGCGAGAATACCTGCACCCTTTTCAACAATGAAGCCATGCTCCATTCCATGACTATCCAGTACCTTATACTTATTCTTTGCTTCAAAGCCAATGAGAATCTCTCCCCAGTTCTTGACTTGCTTGATAAACAAATGTGTTTGGGCCTTAAAAAAGTCAGATATTCTTTCATTTTCCATGTTACGGATCCATGTCATTAACTATATAATTCAATTGAAAATACCCATAGATCTTAGCACCAGGAGGCCATGAGTGAAACCATTTATTGTCGTATGTGACGGTATGGATGAGTCTGTTTTTAAGACTCTTCAAGACGTAACAGAATTCGAAGTTCACCCAGAAAGAAAATTAAACCAAGACCAAATTAAAGAACTACTACCAAAAGCAAGCGCTCTTGTTATTCGTTCAGCAACTTCAGTTAAAAGTGATTATCTTGAACTTGCACCAAATCTAAAATATGTCATTAGAGCTGGAGCAGGGACTGATAATATTGATAAGGTTGCTTGCGGGGAAAGAGGCGTAAAAGTTTCAAATACTCCTGGAGCAAATAATAACTCCGCAGCAGAGCATGCTATTGCTCTTATGCTGACAGTTCTTAGAAAAACTGCATTCGCTAACTCAACAATGAAAAATGGCGGATGGGATAAATCAAAATTTACTGGTCTTGAACTAAGTGACAAGAAAATTGGTATCCTTGGATTTGGCCAAATTGGAAAAATCGTTGCTAAAAGGTTACAAGGTTTTGACCCAGAGATTCTTTTCTATGATCCATTTTGTGAGTCTAGCGATATTCCTAATTGTACAAAGGCAAAAAACCTTGAAGAGATTTTTGAAACATGTGATGTGATTACCATTCATACTCCGTTAATGCCTGAAACAAAGAATATGGTAAATAAAGAGCTTCTCTCTAAAATGAAATCAAGTGCCATTATCGTTAATGCCGCAAGAGGTGGAATCGTTGACGAAGATGCTCTTTACGAAATTCTAAACGAAGGAATCATTCGTGGAGCTGGATTTGATGTTTTTGCAACTGAGCCACTTCCAGAAGACAGCAACCTAAGGTCTCTTCCAAATCTTGTTTTAACTCCTCACCTTGGAGCTGCAACAGAAGAAGCGCAACTTAGAGTTGGAGTTATGGCGGTAGAACAATTAAAAGAATTCTTTTTAAATAATAATCTTCTAAATGAAGTTAAAGCTTAGGGTATATCATGAAGTCACTTGCCATTATTGGTGCCCAGTGGGGTGATGAAGGAAAAGGAAAGATCACTGATCTTTTAAGTTTAAAGAGTGATGTCGTTGTAAGATATCAAGGTGGAAATAATGCTGGTCACACGATCATCGTTAAAGACAAAAAAGTTGTCCTACATCTTATTCCATCAGGAATTCTTCATGACCACTGCACTTCAATCATTGGTCATGGAGTTGTCTTTGATCCTGAAGCCTTTAAGAAAGAACTTGAAGATATTAAAAAAAGTGGAATCACTGTCAATCCAGAGAAATTGAAAATCTCTGGTAACTGCTCTGTGATCACAATGTTTAATAAGCTTCTTGATCATAATAGAGAAAACAAAGGTCCAATAAAAATCGGAACAACCGGTAAAGGTATTGGTCCTGCTTATGAAGACAAGATAAGTAGAAAGGGGATTAAATTAAAAGACCTTTTAGATTACGATATTCTTCTTCAAAAGCTTAGTGCTAATCTGATTGAGAAAGAATGTCTGTTTAAAAACCTTTATGATTGTGAGTATCCAAGTGCAAAAGAAGAAGCTGATCGTCTTTTTGAACTTGGAAAATTAGTTGCTCCTTTTGTTACAGATACTTTCAGTTTTCTTGATCAAGCGAGAAAAGAAGATAGAAAGATTCTTTTTGAAGGCGCACAAGGAATTCTTCTGGATATAGACTACGGTTCTTACCCTTTTGTTACTTCATCAAATACATCTTTTGGTGGAATTTTTACTGGTGCAGGTATGCCTGGTGGAAATGTTGATGAAGTTTTAGGTATCACAAAAGCCTATACAACGAGAGTTGGCGAAGGCCCTTTTCCAACAGAACTTTTCTCTGAACTTGGTGAACATATTCAGAACAAAGGAAATGAATTTGGAGCAACAACTGGAAGAAAGAGAAGATGTGGCTGGCTTGATCTACCACTTTTAAAGTATGCCGTTAAGTCATCAAACCTTACCTCTATTGCTCTAACAAAGTTAGATGTTCTTTGCGATATTGAAGGTCTAAAGATTTGTACAAAGTATATTTATAGAGGTGAAGAACTAGATTGTGCTTACCCTGGTATCGACCTGTCTGAAGTAGAACCTGTTCTTGAAGATGTCGAGATGTTTAAAGATGATTTCAAGTCAGAACTTTCTAATGAATTAAATACCTATATAAAAAGAATTGAAGATGAGCTTGGTATTCCTGTGGGGATCCTTGCATACGGTCCAGAACGATCTGAAATAAAGTTCCTAAAAGATTTCCTAAATTAGACATTAATTTCAATAATTTGCCGCTTGGTCATCAATATCTACATGACCTTGCGGCACTTTTGTCTGAGTCACCTACTTTTTTCGCTTTTTTTTGATTTTAAGTTAAAATATGGATAGGAGAAGTTGAATGAGTGAAGAACCATTTTTTGGCTATGAGACAGAACAAGATAGAGATGCTGCCGTCAAAAAACTAGAAACATTTTTAAAAGAAATTGAACTCAATGAGTTTGAGAATAATCTTGAATATATCAATAAGCTCAATTTTGTAACTTCCAATATGAAAAGAGAAATTCTTCAAGAAGTTGATCTCAGAAATTTGGCCATTTGTTTTAAGTTTTCTACAACTGCATTTTTAAAAAAGTTCTTTGATGGTTTAAGCTCAAGCTTAAAACAAGAAATACTATATGGACTCCAAGGAAAGTATACTGTTGGAGAAGTCATAAAGACACTTGATGATTTTGTTAAATACCTAAAAAGAAAAGAAGCTGATGGCTCTCTCATTCTCGATGAAAAATCTGATAAATACGTTTAAATAAAAAGGGCGATCTCCTGATCGCCCCTCTCATTAACTCATTTTAACCCGGATTGGATGAAGAGCACTTCTGGCTCATTTTTGACTCATGTCTTCTTTTAATTATTTTTTCTAATCTTTCTCGGTGTTCATCAGAAATTGGAATATCCAGATTCTTAATGATACCGACAATTCTTTTAAGATTTCGCCCGGTATCTTGAATGATAATTGAACCAGTATGTTCTGCTGTGATGATACGACCGTATCGTGACATAAAAGGCCTTAGAGAGCGTGTAATCTCACTAGGGTAATCTGGATGTTTAAGCTTAAGAGATACTAAAAAATAATCTGATAAGCTTGGGATGGAACTGGTATTGTAGTCTTTCACTTCAATGATACTCGCGGGCGAATACCTAATATCTCTAGCCTTTAAAATGCGATAAACTCCGTCTTTAATTTTGACTCTTGTATATCCATTTAAATGTAGAGCTTCTGAGAAATATTCATTTATATTATCTTTTGTTAATTTAAAGTTTTTAGAGAAATTTACTTGTCCTTTAAGTTTCTCTGCGAATAAGTACTTGTGTCCCAAAAGGTGGGAGACATGATCAGCACAAGAAGTTAGTGTGTGACAGGGATTCTTTCTTTTTGGAGTAGGATGAGTTTTATCTTTAGCGTGTGTAGAGACAGAGAGGGTAATCATAGTTATTAAACTTGTTGTCGCTAAAAATTGTCTCACAAAATCTCCTTGTGTTGATCAATGTGAAATTAGATTAACAGGGAGAATTGTTAAGTTGGTTATGGGTTTGTCAAAAGATTGTAAAGAAAACCACTGTTAGAAAAAGTCAGAAAGTGCTTGTTTTTATTGAAGTAGGTCCGCTTGTAACCTATTGTTTTCAAATGAGTTAATATAAACTGTGCGCACCTGATTTTTAAGATCTTCACTCGAGTCAACATTAACTCTCACAAAGTTTGTTGTATACCCTTCCCAAAGACCTTTCTTATTTCTTCTCTCAAAAAGAACCTCTGATTGAGTTCCAACTTGATCTTCAGAAAACATTCTAAGCTTGGCTTCTCCAAGAGCGATAAGAGACTTCACCCTCGCCTTCTTTTGAGGATGTTGAATATGATCTTCCATTCGAGAGGCAACAGTGTTCTTTCTTTTTGAATATGGGAAGACATGGAAATGTGTTAAAGGCAGATCTCTCATGAGATTATATGTATCCATGAACTGCTCTTCTGTTTCACCAGGAAAACCACAAATAACATCTGCACCAATGCCGGCTTCAGGAAAGAACTTAATAATCTTATCAATGACTTTTTTATAATCATCAACACGATACTTTCTTTTCATTGCGGTTAGGATTTCATCATTTCCACTTTGAAGTGGAATATGAAAGTGGTCTAAAAACTTTGGAGAGCTTTTTAATACTTCTAAAAGCTCATCTGTGATCGTATTAGGCTCAACACTAGATAATCTTAATCTCTCAAGCCCATCTATATTTAAAACAGCTTTAACGAGGTCTGTTAGCTTCTCTCCGCTTGTCGTTTCATACTCGCCAATATTTACACCTGTTAGGATAATTTCTTTAAAACCGGCATCAACAATCGACTGCGCCTCTTTTAAAGCCTGATCAACAGATATGGCCTTTGAGCGACCTCTGGCAAAAGGAATGATACAGAAAGAACAAACATAGTTACAGCCGTCCTGAATCTTTAAAAACGCTCTTGTGTGCCCTTCACTCACAGAAGTGGCAGCACCATAAAAGTCAGCAGACTTATCAATATGAATTGCATCAGCTTCATCTTCTTCAAGATATTCAAAAACTTTATATTTCTCAGTTGTTCCAAGAACAAGATCCACACCTGTCATTTTAGAAATTCTAGGTGCATCCATTTGAGCATAGCAGCCAGCGACAACGATTCTCCCCTCTGGAGATGCTTTATAGGCCTTTCTTATAAGATTTCGACAAGTAGAATCTGCTGAGTCTGTAACAGTACATGTATTGATAAAGGTCACATCTGAAGGCTCACCAAAATCAACGATCTCATATCCTCTATCAGCAAAGCCTTGTGAGATTGAGCCTGTTTCAGAGAAATTTAAACGGCAACCTAAAGTATGAAATGATACTTTCTTTTTTACTTTACTCGTTTCTGTCTCATTTGAATTCTTCGAATTCATCATATCACTCATGATCACTCTTCTTCTAAAACCTTTAAAGGCTTATATGTAAATGAATTGGCGCTATCTAGCAAGTAACCTTGAAAAAATGATGCTTAAAACAATAAAGAGGAATAAATTAAATAAGTTTTAAGGAGAATAAAAAAATTTCATATTTTTGCATTTTTTGAATTTTCTGTGTTGACTTTAAAGCGATAAAAGCTTAAATTCATCCTCACGAAAACGAAATTCTGGTCTCGTAGCTCAGTTGGTTAGAGCATCTCCCTTTTAAGGAGAGGGTCCTGTGTTCGAGTCACAGCGGGATCACCACTTTAAAAACCTAACTGGTGACTACTC
>NZAF01000137.1 GCA_002686115.1 Halobacteriovorax sp.
ATGGAGAGAAAAGGGATTTTTTCCTGTCATTGGAAAAGATAGAAACAACTCATTTATTAAATTGATTTCAGATCTACCGGGTATTGAATCTGGCAAACAAGAAGTATATGACTCTGAATATAGTCGTGTATGTGTAGATTCTACATCAGAGTCAAACTTAGATGTTTACAAGGAAGCTAATCCTGCAGGGCGAATGCCATATGGTCTCCCCGCGCTGAAAGACTCTGAAATAGAAAAAATAAAAAAGTGGCTTGCAAGTGGAGTAAAAGGTCCAGCAACAATTACTAAGGAAGAAAAAGTTTTAAATCATAAGAAATTAAAACCACACATAAAGAAGTGGGAAAGTTTTTATAATAAGAAGGGAATTAAAGATCAGATAGTTGCCAGGTATTTATATGAGCACCTTTTTCTTGCTCATATTTATTTTGAAGATTTTCCACTCGTAAACTTTAGACTTGTTCGTTCAAAAACAAAGTATGGTCCAATTCAAGAAATTGGAACTAGTTTTCCATTCTCTGACCCAGGTAAGACATTTACATACCGCCTAAGGCCCGTTACAAATACAATTGTTCATAAAGTTCATATTCCCTTTAAACTATCAAATAAGAAATTAAAAAGATGGAAGAAGTCTTTCTTAGAATCTAAATGGGAAAAAGAGCCAAAGAAGTTATTAACTTATGATGAACAAAGCTCGAACCCTTTTAAGACATTCAAAGACATTCCAAAAAAAGCAAGATATGAGTTATTTTTAAATAACTCAGCCTACTTCATTATGACATTCATTAAAGGACCTGTCTGTAGAGGACAGACTGCACTTAATGTTATCAATGATCATTTTTGGGTATTTTTTCTAGACCCAAAACACGATGCCCTTGTAAACTCAAAAGAAGTTTATGAGAGAGTTTCCAAACAAGTAAAGTTTCCTGCATTTTTAAACGGTGACTTCAATCCTCTTGCAGACTTTAGAGAAAGTTATTGGGATTCGGTAAAGACAAAGTTTAATTATATTCAATCAAAGGAAAACCTTGGCATTAATTCACTATGGCAAGGGAACAAGGATAATCCAAACGCAAATATCACAGTCTACAGACACTTTGATAGTGCAACAGTGCTACATGGACTCAAAGGACAAAAACCAAAGACAGTTTGGGTTTTAGACTACCATGTCTTTGAATCAATTTATTATAATTTATCTGCCGGATATAATGTGTTTGGCCCACTATTACATCAGTTAAACTCTAGACTCTACATGGAGATATCAAGAGTAGCATCAGAAGATCTTTTTCTATCCTTTTTACCTAAGAATGTAAGAAGGGATTTAAGAATGAAGTGGAATAGGCCTGTACCGAATCAAAAAGAGTCATTTACAAAGGCTTCTCTTGATTTTTTTACAGCTGACGCTAGAGAGAAGTTTACAGAAAAACTTCCTTATCAAGGAGATAAAATTAAAACCTCTGTTACTTTTAAAACTGATGAATATAAAAATGAACTATTAGAGACACTTACAAGTGACTATTTTTCATCATCTCAAACGAAAATGACTTCAAACAATATAAAAAGAGAGATTGAGAATATATCCTCTTTATCAGTAAAGCATTTACCAGATGCGATGTTCATACTAACAGGAACTAAAGCCTCTCCAATCCTATATACTCTTATACACAACAAAGATCATTACAATGTCGCCATGCTCTTATTTGAAGATGATAGAAGAAATAGAAAGAATGACTCGATAGACCTTCTCAAGGGAGCTGCAGCAAGTTACGCCAACCTTATCTTTGACTTAAGAGATAAGAATTTAAATACGTTCATTTCTGATCTTGATGCCATAAAAAATAAAAAGGATTCAGACCAATTCATAAAAAAGTTTGGACTCTCAAGAAAAGATCAGAGTTTTTGGGAAGTATATAAAGAAATATCGAAATTAACATATAACCCATTAACAACAGAAAGAGGCCATATCGACTTAAATCGCTATATTAATTTTTAAAAGGTGCCAGGAGACTTTTCCGTGCGTGCTGCGTAGTGAACAAGTCTGGTGGCACCTATTTAGCACCTATTTACCTATTTAGTATTTTTTTAATTTTGGAATGCTTCCATTATTGAGATACCATATGTCTGAAGACCAACCAGCTCCACTAAAAATGCTTGAATCTATCATTTCAATATTATCTAAAGCCTCATATTCTCCAGCGGCACTTCCTGTAGTTATCCCACTTACATCACTATCCCAAAAACAATTTGTAATAGTCCCACTATTACCACCAATAAATCCATAAGCAGTGCCTGAGACATTCATCGTTGCACGAGAATAGGAGTTTGAAACAGTCGGACCGGCAAGAATGATTGAGCCAATGAGACCTGCAGCACTTGCTGTAGAATTTATCTCTCCCTCAAAGTAAGAGTTTTCAATAACTCCAGGGTTTGCAAGTGTCCCAATTAAGCCCCCTGTTTGATTACCTTGAGCATTTATAATACCTGTTGCATACGAATTTCTTATTTCAACATCACCTATTCCTACAAGGCCACCTATCTCCCCTGGTGAAGATGCTGTTTGATTTACTGTTGCACTACTATGAGAAAAGTACACCTCCGTACCCGAGTTAACATTTCCAATAAGTCCCCCCAGTCTTCGTTCAGCATTTACAATACCGCCACTTGAGCTATTCGCGACTAATCCACCAGAACTTAATCCCACTAAACCTCCCGCATTATTATTTGACGAAGTAACGGTTCCTGAAAAGTGGCAATTTCTAATCTCCATTGTTGTAGAATCGCCAATAAGTCCACCGGCATTATTAAGAGTTGAGGTGATATCTCCCCCTGTAATCACAATATTCTCTAGAACACTACTTGTCCCTCTCGCAACCAAACCACCAACACTACCGGCACTACTTTCTGTCACAAGATTAATTTTTAGATTTTTAATGACTGCTCCATTTATTGTGTAGAATAAAGAACTTATACTAGAACTAATATTTGAAAAAGTATGATTGTTTCCATTAAAAACACCGGCAAAAACATTTCCAGTTGCTCCTATTGAATTGAGAGTGACTCCTTCAAAGTCCATATCATTTAAAACTAAATAATGACCTGTACAGCCAGCACTAGAGTCGCCGTCACATCCATTCTCGCCTAAATCAAGTACTTGCTCTCTAAAGCATAGTTTGTAAGGGTCATCACTTGTTCCAGATCCAATTTCATTATAGGCGGTAGCAGAAAAATTTCTCTGACAAATTGGATGAAGTTGCCAACGAAGCATTGGATACTTTGCCCCATCATCAATGAGCCAAGTTTGATTCTTTAAAGTTGAGCTTCCCGTTGAATGCTCCCACATTGAAAAGCTTGCTCCTCCAGTTGTATAAGTCGAAAGACTCATAAGTTCAGAAGTTGTCTTGGCTTCAATGTGTTCTGGATTATCACTAAAGGTTGCTCCTGCAACACTCACATCACTATCAAAAAATAACCAATCAGGATTAAAACTATTACCAGTGCCAAAAGGAGTTCCTACAGGACTACCACCAGAAATAATATTTTCAACAATGGATATGGCATTTCTAGAATATCCTGTTGAACCGTAAAATGATCCGATATCAGAACTACCTTCAACACGAGATGCTCTATTATAAGTATCATGTGTTCGACCACCAACCCCCGTGATTCCACCAATATCTGTCGTATTAGAACCTACAAAGTTCATTGAACTCCATGACTTCTCTATATTCCCAGAACTACCTGAAATACCTCCCACTCGACGAGGTGATGCCGTCGTACTATAAGAACCTGTAGAAAAGACTTTTCTTGTTAACTGTTCATCTATTGGATTAGCACCTGAACCAATGATTCCACCGATACTAGAGCCTACCCCTGATATATGAGTCATATAGGCGTTTGACTTTTGAATGACGCCACTACCGTTTGAAGATCTTCCAGCGATACCACCAACATTAGCATTCCCACTTACGTGACCAGAGTAAGTTGAATGTGAAATGACTGAATTATTAATCATGACAGTGACAAGACCTCCAGCACTTGGATTATCACTTCCTCTAACCTCTGCACCGATAGCATGTGAATTTAAAAGATAAGAATTATCTAACACAGAAGCAAAAGTCGCTGCATGAGTGCTTGCACTATTTACATATGAATCTTTAACGATAAGGTTTCTTATCATTCCTTGATAAACATATCTAAATAAAGAAGCATAGCCCGAAGGTATATTGATATTGAGATTTAAAATTTTATGATGACCTCCATCAAATCTCCCAGTAAAAGCTTCACTCTGATCAATTCCACCTATGCCTGGAAATGAGTCTCCCTCAAGATCAATGTCAGCGCCCATTAAAAAGTGCTTGTCACAATTTGTTGAAGTACCAACAGCGCATCCATTCACTGCAAGATCTCTTAACTGATAAGCATTACATAGAATATAGGGATCACTCAATGTTCCTGAGCCGATAGCTGTATGACTGTATACATCTTCACCAAGACATTTTGCTTCTTTTGTATGTCTAAGCATTGGAAAAGAAAGTCCAGAAACTTGTTTCCACTCTCCAGATGAACTTAAATCCCAGAGAGCATTAAAAGTTGCAGGATTTCTAAAATTTGTAAGATTAACAGGCTCATATTCTCCCGCCACACTTGTATTACTCTGTGAACCATCAGTTGGTGAGACATAGTCTGAGCTCCAAAAGTTATTTGAAAGTGTTCCCGCTTCACTACCACCAATGAATGCGTAAATATTAGATGTACCTACTGGGTTTGAATGAGTATAAGTATTTGAGATTGATCCATCAGTTATTCTTCCAACAAAGGCACCAACGTTTGTATTTCCATAGATATCTCCAAGAGAAAAACTGTCACTTATACTAGCGCTCACATCATCCATTAAACCAACAAAACCACCCGCATGTTGCCCCTCAGAACTAACAACACCAAAAGAACCTGACTCAGTAATGGTTCCATCTGAAATATTACCAACAAACCCACCAACACTTTGAACACCATAGGCATTTCCATAAGAAAGTGATCGATGAACTTCAGAGCCGCTATTGATAAGGCCAATAAATCCACCAATGGCGTGTCCTGTTTGATCATAAACGTTACCTAAAGAATATGAATCAGAAATGATTTGATTTTGTGTTGCCCCAGCAAAACCTCCCGACATTGATACACCAGCAGATCTAGAGTTAAAGATATTTCCTATAGCAAAGGAGCGAGTAGTTTCTCTTTTATCTGCAGAATATCCGATACGCCCTGCAAAGCCACCAATAAAGTTACTATTCGTATCAAAACCTTCTGCATCCCCAAGAGCAAAAGAATCACTAATTGTTGGACTAATACCAAGTCCTATAAAACCGCCGACATGGCCAAGTCCCTTTACATCACCAGCGGCCCAAGAATTTGAGAGATACCTTTCTCCACTACCGTCGACAAAGCCAACAAATCCTCCAACATTACCCATTTCACTATAAACGTCACCTAGAGAATAACAATTAGTAACTCTTTGATTTGAAGTCGCATCTCCCATGCGACCTATTAATCCACCAGCATTTGAATTTACAGTCGTAGTAGTAGCCGTTACATCTCCTCTTGCAAAACAATCTTGAAAATGTGAATCATATGTAAAATTACCAATAAGACCACCAACATTATAACTTCCGCGAACGTTACCAAGAGAGTAAACATCGATAATATCAGCACCACCAAAACGGCCCCCATAACCAATGAGTCCACCAACATCATTTCCTGATCCTGTTACATCTCCACGTGAAAAACTACTACTTATATTTGCGTTATTTGCAAAACCAACAAGCCCTCCGACACCAGAGCCACCACTTATTGTCATATCAGTTGATGAATTTGAAATTGTGACACTAGAACATCGACCACAAATACCACCAACAGATGCATTTGCATTCGTAATACTTCCAGTGATATGAACATTATCAATACTTGTTGAAAGAACATGACCTACGAGACCACCAACATTTGTTCTAGAGTTTCCATTAAGTGTGATATTTAAGTTTAAATTACTAATATTAGCGCTTGAAGTTCTACCAAAGAGGCCAATATCGTTTGATGTGAACCCAGACATATTCACATTATCGATAGAAAAATTATTACCATCAAATCTTCCAGTATATGGATTTGAAGAATCGCCTATTGGTGTTTCTGACCTTGTATTCATGTCAATATCATCTATAAGAGTTACTGAATGTGAGCAACTATCAGCTTGAGAATCTCCACAACTATTCATAAAATCTTCAAGTTGATCAGCATTTGCCAAAAGATAAGGGCTAGAAGTTGTTCCAGCTCCAAGTTCATCATAAAGACTTAGAGTTGCACCATAATCAACAAAAGCATGCGCTCCAATATCAAAAGAATTATTATTAATCCCCTTAATATCTTTATCAACAATGAAGAATTCATCTTCAGATAAATCAAGTCCACGACCTCTAGCGACTGTATCTGCTTTTAAAAGTCTAAAGTCATCACCTGCAGAACTAATAAATCGAGGAGAACTTCCTTCAAACGCTGCTGAACTTGGAGAAGTTGAATCACTTGAAATATTCCCTTCAAACACTTGGTTTAAATTAGTAAAACTCCAATCATTTCCGCCTTGGTTTATAGAGATATTATTTTTAAAGTAAGCGTTATTAAAACCAGCATCTCCTGAAACCCCCATACTACCGTTAACTCCGTCACAAGTATTATGATAGACATAAATAGTTCTAAAGTTACCAACGCCTGCATAACCATTATTGACACAAGTACGACTATTTAAAATTAAATTATTAATGACATATCTTTTGATCGTGTTGTTATAATCAGAGAGAAAAATGGAAGCGTCATTGCCACCGCCAGTTCCACTACCACTGTGCTTAAAAATATTTCCAAGAATAAAAATATTACCATTTTGTCCAAGACCAATTGAGCTGGATTGAAACACTCTAACATTGCCACTATCGACATTATATGTATTTTCTAATTGAATTCCTTCAAGAATAAAATCTTTAACAGAGGATCTAACAACTCCATTCCACTGCTGGGAATCGATCATACGTGACTTAGTATCATCCCAAACTCCTTGATGTCTTTGACTTTCACCAACTTCAAAACTACTTTTTGGAGAAAAGAGCTTAACCCTTCTAAGAGAATCAGTTAGCCAATATTGATAGAATGCATAAGTAGCGATACCATCAGCATAAAGAGAAAAGTTCCATTGTGTATTTTTAGAGATTAGATCATGTTCATTACCACTGGTTGACTGCCAAGAGTCAAAATCCCTTAATCCCAAGTCGATAGAATTATTTTCATTTGTTCCGGCCTCTGCCTGAGCTAGGCTTGTGTACGACCTAAAGATATCCCATGAAGTAGTACTAGAGCTTGTAACTTCAGCATTTAAACCATCAGCATTTTTCACATAGAAATTATCCGCATCTATTCTCTTATGAATAAATGCAAGATGACTTACTCCTCCAATACCATCAGCATCGTATTGAAACACATCACCAACTCCAACATTTGCAGGAAGAGAGGTAGTCCCACCACTTAAATTAAGTCGAGTATGCCCATCACTATCAATAGAAATTGATAAAGCCTTGTCACTACCGCCTTTCAGACTTACTGTATTAGAAGGACCGATTGATCGAAATACAGCAAGAGGTGCATTTGTTGCTCCTATATCCCACTGCACTCTTGATTGATGAAGAATATCTTTACTTATAGGAAAGTCACTATCATTGGATAAATCTAAGCCCGTTCCAATGGCTTCAAAAGAAGTACCGGCCAATCTATAGTCGTGAGCCTCCGATAAATTAGTTGGAAGATCAGTGACAACACGATCAAAGACGCTATAGTTAATATCTGTATTTGAGAAAATATTATGAGAAGATACAGCTCCATCATAACGAGCATTATTTGTAATTGAATCATTAACATTAATAAAAAGATTATTTTTAAAGACATTATCATCACTCTCTAGTCTTACTCCTCTACCACACCTTGCAAAGGTATTGTTATAGAGCCACACTTTTGAAAAGACTCTTATACATGTACCTTGAAAGCCATAAATAATATTATTCGCTAAACGGTATTCGACGTTTGGATAAGTAAAAGTTCTTAAATGAAGCCCTATCATATCAGTGTTCGTGACAACACCTTGAAAGATATTATTTTTAAAAGTATATCTTGCTTGATCATCAATATCTTGAACATAGATAGCAGAGCCACCAACATGACCATTTTGTCTAGCAAGGACTTGAATGCCATCAATAATAAGATGCCTAACATCACTAATCCATATTCCCCTGCGATAATTACCGGCAGCATCATTATGAAAATAGTGAAGGTCTCGATTAAAGACCCCCATGTGTCTTTGCGAAGTTCCAACTTGATTTGATAAGTGAGGAGTAAAAAGTTTTAGCTGATTAAATTCAGAAGTTGTCCATCCATCAATGGCTATGTTAGTACTTCCAACATCTGTAACACCACCGGCATAAAAGGCTAGATTCCATTGTTCGTTAGTTGAAACAATGTCTTTGCCGTTTGACCATGTATCAAAGTCTCTGACAGTTGCAGGGATATTTGAGTTCTCATCACCAGATAAAGAATCAGCATATGAAGAATAGGCACGATAAATTTCCCAATCAGAATTATTTGTCACACTAAAAGGATTCGACTCTCCATCTACTTGCTTAACAGTAAATACAGTTGAACTTATTCTCTCAACGATAAAGGCAATTCTTGTATTCCCACTATAGACGATCACATCTCCAACTCCGACATTATCAGCGAGAGCAGAAGAAAACGTCGCCTGATCAGAGCTTATAGTCATCGTACCTGTGGAATTAGAATCAATCGCTGATGTGACTCCTTCAGCAACTGACCTATATATTTGAGTTGCAGGAATTCTTAAAAGTTCGACTGTCGATGCTGCTGGGGGATTACTCATACCATCTGAGTCGATGACAAAGACTTGAATATTATATTGATCGACAAGTGAATTAGTAAGAGATGTCAATGAGGTATTAAAACTATTTCCTGATCTTGTCATCATAATAGATGAACCAGCTAGAGGGTCACATCCGGGATTTACTGTTTCATTACAATAAAAAAGAGAAGCTGTTGCATTTGAGTTATTATCATAAGAAAAGCTCATAGAGACATCAAAGCTATTAGTCGTGATATTATTTACTACAGGAGTTGATAAGTTGATTTGATTATTATTTAAAAGAGTTACCGACTGCTGAGTTAAAGTACCTTCTATCCCATCTTCATCTGTGACAACAATAAGATAGTTTATAGTCTCGCCTGGTTCATAAGGCGAAATCAATCCAGATATATTTGAAACAAATTTACTCGACTGTCTTTGCATTGAATATGATATGCCATTTTTTGGATTACATCCGGGACTATCTGTCTCTGAACACATATAGACTTTTGCTGAATTATTTTGGTTGTCATCTTTTTCAAAAGTGAGTTCAACTTCAAAATAATCAACTCCCACATTATTTAAATTTTGAAGAACAACCTTGGTTGAATTTCCACTAGAATTACCAAAACCATTTAAAACATCACTGATTCCCTCGTAAGTAATTTTCGAGGTGCATGATATAAATAAGAATGTGAATAAAAGAGTTTTTAAAATAATTTTTAATTCCCACCTTATAAGCAATCTTTAGTTAAGTATCGGTTTATGATCTTAAATACTTGAAACTATTAGATTTTAAGTGGATTACTAGCCTTTCACATAAGACGATGTACTTTCAGATACTTAGGCCATAAAGAAGTGTTTCCTAAACTTCAAAATTGTAAAAAATATTTGGCATGAGAAAAAAGCATTAAGCATCGACAAAATCATCGATGTCATCAATAAGGCAAGGTTTTTTGACTTCGCTAAATTTAGGTATGTCTCTTCCATTTTTTTTAGCAACTTCCACTGCTCGTAGATAGTTTTTTTGCCAAAGGTAGAG
>NZAF01000138.1 GCA_002686115.1 Halobacteriovorax sp.
CAAAAGCTCTTGAACTCGAATGTAGTACACCTAGAAAGAATATCACATTAAAACTTAAAGATAATAAGCTTAAATTAGATGGTAGGTTTCCTGCTGAAACGATGGTCCAAAGGTCTAAGTTTAAAGGAGATGGTTTACAAAAGATTTTCTATGTAAATGGAGATAAGCACACGCTTAATATCGATAATATGAGTGCTTTTAACGAATTTAATGACTACATTAATATTAAAACAAGACAGGGTCATGAAATGACCTATCCAGTGACTTGTCAAAAGATCTAATTACTTATTCCACTTAAATCTTTGAATGGGGTTCTCATCTTCCTGCTCTTTAATAGGAATTTCGAACCCCTCACAGCCAGAAATATTTATTGCTTTCTCATCTTCAATTCTTAAAATTTCTTTTAATTCAACAAAGTTACTCTTACGTCTTTTTGACTCATAATTATAAAGTGCAACTTGAACAGAATAATCACCGACAAGGTTCTTTCCACCGTTCAGTATATTTCCTGAATAGCTAAATTTCTCAACTCTAGCTCCAACGTAATCATCGACTTGAAGAGCAGTAAAAAACTTATCCATGGATAGCTCTCTTGAATTAATATCGATCTTATCTAGATATAAGTTATGATCAAATGCCGGACATTTAAAGTTTTCAAATCTCTTTGAAATCGCTGCTGCCGAGTAAAAAATCGAAAAGGCTCCTTTCTTTATTTGATGCCTGCGATACTTACTTTTTTCCTGTGTTCCTGGTGTGACTAAAGGAATATAAATATAGCCGAGTACACTATTGACGGCATAAGAGCGTCTTCTGACTTTTACAAGCCATGCATTTGCATCATACTTTGTGACAAGTTCATCTAAATGCTCTCGTGAAAACTGCGGAAAGCTTATATCAACTCGTACTCCTTTAGAGACAAGTTGCTTTTGCATAGGCCCTACTCTCCACTTCTCAATCTTATAGTTTTTCATGATAAGATCATCTGAGGAGATAAACATTCCAGACTTTGTTACCTTTACTTCAGCATGATCAGTACAACTAGCAAAGACTAAGAGACATAGAAATATTATCATATTTTTAACTGACAACAATGAACTCACTTTTCTCTAATGCTAATACTGATAGATCATTCGAAATATCTATAACCAGAGACTCATAGCTATTTAATACATACTCGTTAATTTTAATTCGACCTTTTAAAACAACAACAGAAGTTAGTCTTTCACTTGGTGACAACGCTAAAGATTGATTGGCTTCTAAATTTGCACTTTTAACTTTAAAGAGATCGTCTTCGGTCAAGTCTATACTTTCATTTGAAAAAATATCTTCTTTAAACTGAAAGAAATCTTTTCTGTTTTTCCTTGGATCAAATTCTAGAACATCAAAAGCCTTTTTGAGATGAAGCTCTCTTGGTTTACCATTATCAAGACGATTCCAGTCCCAAATTCGATAAGTGACTCCCGAGCTTCTTTGAACTTCACATAGTGTTATATTCTTACCTATGGCATGGACTGCACCAGATGGGATAAAGAAGAAGTCTCCTCTTTTAACAGGATAAAAATTTAAAAGACTATCAACATCTTTGTTTTCTAGAATGTAGTTATTAAACTGCTCTTCAGTTACACCTTCTTTAAAGCCTAAATATATCCCACTACCTTCCTCAGCATCTAAAATCAGCCAACACTCATTCTTACCATTATCGTTTTCTACTTTTCGTGCATACTCTTGCCCAGGATGAACCTGTACTGATAAGTTATCTGAAGTATCTATAAATTTAATAAGATATGGGAGACGTTCTTTTTCGATGAGATTTGATAGCTTCTGCCCACTCTCAACTGTTGACTCCCCATCAGGATGAATCGACACCTCCCACGTCTCTCCCAGTGGGTTTGAATTTTCATTTGTATTTAGCCCTCTTAAGCCTAAAAGCTTAGAACCTCCCCAAACTTTAAATGTTAAAAAAGGCCTAACTTTATATAAATTCAAGGTGTCTCCATTATATCTTTATTTTATTTAACCAAAGGATTAAGTAATTCTCTCAATTATCCATAATTTTTGCAAACTATTCATTCATACTCATAAGTAACAATAAATGCTAGAGGTTACTATGAAAGAGATTCTAAAGGTCCCACTTTTTATATTACCAAATGTAGTATTTTTCCCAAGTACGTCATTACCACTATATATTGCGGACCAAAAATATGAGTCGCTCATTCAATCGGCAATTCAACATGGTCAATTCGTTGGTGTAAGCCTTCAAAAAGATGACTCTTATTTTGAAGGTTTTCAAGGTCACGAGATATTTGGAGTTGGTAGACCTATCATTGTCGAAAGAATGCCAAATGGTATTCAAAAAATACTTCTAAAAGGATTTCATCGAGTAAGAGTTTTAGGTATTAATAAAACGGAGCCATTCTACGAAGCAACTACTGAAGTTCTACCGGATCAAAGTCCAAAAAATCCTCAGGAATGCCACAATGAAGCACAAAGAATGAGATACGTCCTGCAAGAATGGATAGACAAGACAATCTCCTCTACTAAAGATCGGCAACAGTTTTCACAGACTATCAATGATAAACACAGTGTTATTGATTATATCTGTACATTTCTTATTGCAGATGAAAAAGTTAGGCAGGCCCTACTTGAAAACACAAGTCTTGAGAGTCGAATTGAGATTTTAAAACTCATTTTAAATCTAAATTATCCCTTTCAAGAAAATATCCAAGTCTGTGAAGCGATAAAAAGTTTTGAACAACTTGAACGCACGACAACAAGGTACAATTAACCGACCCTGACACTCGGTCATTATTTTCTTCGCATAACGTTCTTAAGTGCTTATGATAATACGGTTATAACTATTTAAGGAAGAAAATGTTGTCAGATAATTCACAAGGAAATATGAGTGAAATCTCAGACATAATGGGAGAAAAACAAGGCTCTCAACAAATCTGGGCCATCGGAGGTGGTAAGGGTGGTGTTGGAAAAAGTCTTGTGACCTCTAACCTTGCCATTTGTCTCTCTCTTCTAGGGATGAAAGTTGTTATCATTGATATGGATCTTGGTGGTGCTAATATTCACACATGCCTTGGAGTTCCTATTCCTGATAAAACTCTTAGTGACTATTTTTCAAAATCCTCAACTAAGCTCTCTGACCTTATCACTCCTACACCACTAAATAATTTATTTCTCATCAGTGGCGCTCAAGATGAACTTGGAATTGCAAATCTAAGAAATATTCAAAAAAATAAAATCATTAGCCAACTTAGAGAATTGGATGCTGATTACATTCTTCTTGATCTTGGAGCTGGGACTACTCATAACACCTTAGATTTTTTCCTAAGTGCAGATCAAGGTATCCTTGTGACTCTTCCAGAACCTACTTCAATTGAAAATACTTACCGTTTTATTAAATCGGTTTTTTATAGAAAGCTATCTCAACTTGATGATTTTTTAGAATTATCTCCAATCATAGATAAAGCTCTTAATAGTAAAATTAGTGAAAATCACAGTCCATCTGAAATTGTAGCTAAAGCAAGAGAGATTAATCCTATGATTGCAGATAAACTTGAGAGAGAAATATCAGAATTCTCCCCAAAACTGATTATAAATCAAGCACGAACACAAGCTGATATTGATATCGGCTTTTCAATGAAGATTATTTCTAAAAAGTATTTTGGAATTAACTTAGACTATGTTGGCTACCTTGAATACGATGCAACAGTATGGCAAAGTGTAAAAAGGAAAAAGCCTCTTATCTTAGAGTTTCCAAGCTCAGCGCTTGTGAAAAACTTTGAAAATATAATTCATAGAGTTCTTAATCTCACAAAGAAATAGGAGTTTCAGTTGAGTGATCAATCAAAAAATTACTATGATGTTCTAGAAGTTGAAACTAGTGCAAGCCTTGACGATATACACTCTGCTTATCTAAAAGCAAAAAATGCTTACTCTGGTGACAGCCTTGCTCTATACTCACTTCTTTCAAAGGATGAGGCAGATAAAGTACTGGAACTAATTGAAGAAGCTTATACTATTCTTTCAGATCCTATAAAAAGACAACAGTACAACGATGCCCGAGGTATTGCGAATGAGAAAGAAGTTAGACTTGTTGGCAGACAAAGTATTGATGCCGGGGAAATTACAGAAGATAAAGAAAACTCAGAAGAAGATAATCAATTAAAAGATATATCGATGAAGCGCATGATTGTTAAAAATAAGTATGCGCTTGAGTATAAACAAGACTCTGAAATAGAAAAAGAAATCGAGCAGTGTGAGGAATATACAGGTGAATTTCTTAAAAAGATTAGAGAATATAAAAATGTTGATATCCCTAGACTTGCTGAGATGACTAAAATTTCTAAAACCTACCTAGGCTACATTGAAAATGAAGAAGTAGATAAACTCCCAGCTCCTGTTTATACTAGAGGATTTATCTATCAATATGCAAAATGTTTAAAACTTAATCCAGAGTTAGTTTGCAGCTCTTATATGTCTCGCTTAAAAGCTTTAAAACAGTAAAATTTAAATATGAGTCTTAATGAATCTAGTGAAAATATCTATCAGTTTAAGATTACAGATGAAGATCACGACAATTTTAAAAGACTTGATCAATTCTTAGCAAAGAAAATAGAAAGTACAAGTCGCTCTGTTATCAAAGATCTTTTTTTAAAGAATCAAATTACTTCAAAAAACTGTCCCAAATTAGAACTTAAAAGACTTCCTCCCGTTGGAACAATAATACAAGTCATCATACCTCCCCCGAGAGAAGCTGATGCAGCGGCAGAAAATATTCCATTAGATATTATATATGAAGATGAGCACCTTCTCTTTGTAAATAAACCCGCAGGAATGGTCACTCATCCGGCCCCTGGAAACTACACCGGCACACTAGTTAATGCTATTCTTTATCACTGTAAAGATTTAAAAGGTGTTGGTGATCAAAAAAGACCAGGTATCGTTCATAGACTTGACAAGGGAACAAGCGGAGTCATGGTTGTAGCGAAAAGCTCAAAATGTCATGAAGGACTTGTGAACTTGTTTTCAACTCATGATATCGAAAGAATTTACCATGCTATTGTCATGGGAGACAGGCATCCTGCTGGTGGAATTCTTGAGAGTGATATTGGAAGACATCCTCAGAATCGTCTCAAGATGGCGGTAAATGTTAAAAACGGAAAAAGAGCAATCACTCACTATAAAGTTTTAGAAGAATTTAAAAAGCACAGTCTTTTTGAGTTAAAACTAGAAACAGGAAGAACTCATCAAATAAGAGTTCACCTAAGTGGTCTTCTGAGATCTTCAATTCTATGTGACCCACTATATGGTAACCCTAAAGAACATCTGGCAAGATTAGGCAGCGAGTATAAAGATCTTATCAATGATTATGAGTTTCCTTTTCTCCATGCCAAAGTTCTAGGACTCATTCATCCTATTACCAAAGAGAAGCTACACTTCGAAGTAGATTATCCTTGTGAATTTAAAAATGTTCTAAATTTATCACATCAACTCAAAGACGAATGAGGTTGTTATGGATGCTGAACTAATTGAATCATTTGATCTAGGGCTTTGGAGATATGAAATATATAGTGAGAAGCCTTCTTTTGATCATATAGAATTAAAACAAGTTCATTCTGATAAAGTAATATCTCACAAAGAGTGGAAAGCTGAAATAGAGGCTGATGGCATTTATAGTACGACTCCCCTAACAACCCCATTGGCCATTAGAACTGCAGATTGTTTACCTATAGGCCTTATAGGAAAAAATGGAGTTGCCAATATTCATGCTGGATGGCGAGGTCTTCACCGCCCCATCTTAAATCATCCTTCTTTGAAGGAGCTCAACATACATACTGTATTTATAGGTCCTCATATCTCATGTAAAAACTATGAAGTCGGAGGTGAATTTGAAAACTACTTTCCAGGCTTTGTGAAAGAGACAAATGGGAGTTATTATCTTAGTTTGAAAGATATTGCTAAGAAACAGTTACTCGAGTGTTTTGGGCGGGTAAAATTTTATGAAAGTGAGTTATGCACATACGAAAATCCTAGACTTAATAGTTTTAGGCTTAATAAAACAGAAAAACGCAATTACAATATTTTAAGAAATAAATAGAGGATACGATGAAAAAGAATTTATTAGAAAAATTATCATTTAATCAACAAATCATTTTCTTTGCTCTTGGTGCATTAATGAGTGTTGTTTCAATTTACTTAACAAGTCATTACTTCGATGCGAAATACCCAGTCGGCTTTGAAGCTTCTTCAGTTTGTAATATCAACAGTTTTTTTAACTGTGATGCGACGACGCTTTCGCCACTTGGAAATATCGCAGGTATTCCAATTTCCATCTTTGGTGTTTTAATCGGTGCTTTTATCATGCTCTTTTATCTATTTAAGAATGAAGAAATGGAAAGTGCGCTTTTTTATACACTTTGTGCAAATGCAGCTGGATGCCTTTTTCTATTTGCCTATTCGTTAATCTTTCTAGGAACTCTATGTCCATTTTGTACGCTTTATTACATCCTATCCTTTGCTGCTACTTTTATGATTTATAAGTATTCCGATAACAAAAACTTCTCAGCAAAGGGAATGGGAATATATGCGGTTGCTACGATCATTGTTGCCGGTGCTTCCTATGCATCTATCAATCAGTATGAGAGTAAGAAAATACAAATGGCAGATTCTCTTGTGACAATGTTTAATAATAGTCCAAAATTAGGAGAGCCAAGTTTTAACTCTCCTCTTCGATTGGCCTCGGCTACAAAAGATTTTAAAGAAGCTCCTATTCAAATGACTATTTTTTCGGACTTTCAATGTCCTGCTTGTAAAGCACTTCACCAAGCAGTAGATAAGCTCATTACAAAGTATAAAGGAAAGATTAATGTGCAGTATTTCTTTTATCCATTGGATCATAATTGTAATCCTAAAATGAAAGGTCCTCTTCACACTCTGGCCTGTCAAGCAGCCTATGTTGCTTACTGTGCTCCAAGAGAAAACTTCAAAAATATTCATGACAGAATTTTCGAAAACCAACAGAATCTAAGTGGTGACATGCTTTCAAAGATGGGTGCTGAGAGTAATTCAAAGGAATGTATCGCTGATCCAAAAACTAAAGATTATGTTGTCAAAATGATTAATGAAGGAGATGCCTTTGGAGTTCAATCAACTCCAACTTCTATCATTAATGGTGTCAAAATTGAAGGTGTAAGACCACTAAGTGATTATTATGCTATTTTTGATAGTCTGATAAGAAAGTAAGGAGACAGGCAGTGAGTAAGAAAAAAGACATTCCAAAATTCGCTAATGATCTCATTGAAACTCACTGCCACCTAGATTACCTAAAAGAACTTTCAACGGAAGAAATATTAAAAAAATGCGAAGACCATAATATAAAAAAAATCGTAACCATAGCTGTTGATTCAGGAAACTTAGAGTCAGTTAGAAACCTTGCCAGTTCTTTTGATCAAGTTTTTGGCACTCAAGGAATTCACCCACATCATGCAAATGAATACTCAGAGACTGTTGAAAAAGAAATTCGAGATCATATTAACGATAAACATATTGTAGCCGTTGGTGAAATCGGTTTAGACTTTTATTATAATAATTCGAAGAAGGAAGAACAAATCCCAGCATTTGAAAAACAATTACAAATTGCAGTTGATACTAATAAACCAGTTGTCATTCACACAAGAGAAGCTGATGAAGACACCATCGCTATTCTTAAAAACTTTTCAAAAACACTTAAAGGTAACGGAGTTATTCATAGTTTCACATCTTCCGTCTCTCTTGCTGAGTTTTGCTTAGATGAAGGCTTTTACCTAGGATTCAATGGAATTATTACCTTTAAAAATGCACAAAATGTTCGTGATGTTCTTGCAGTCACCCCTATTGAACAAACTCTTATAGAAACAGACTCTCCATTTCTCACACCTGTACCATTTAGAGGAAGAGAAAATGCACCATTTTATCTTCCATTTGTAGCTGAAAAAATTGCAAGTGAAAAAGAGATGAATATTGAGGATGTCATAAAGATAACAAAGAATAATGCAATTAACTTATTTAAGCTTTGAGGAACAATGTCTAAACAAATTAGCAAATATCTAGATGCTTTCCCATCAACTCATTTTTATATAACAAAAGATGAATTTCTTTTTTATCTTTTTCAAGAGGGAAACGAGAAGTATTTGTATAGAAGAAATATTAATCAACACCATAAAGAAGCAGTTAAAGTTTGTGATGAGGATTTTTCAAAGCAAACATATTGGCCTTTTGAATATAACGAAAAAGAATCTCTTCTCTATTTTATTTCTGATACAGATAATTTAGAAAATTATAATATCTTTACTATTGATTGTAAGACTCGCTCAATCACCCAAATAACTCATAATAAATATACTCAAATGTATGCCCTCAATAGCACGAAAGATCTATTGTTATATTCAGATAGAAAACATCATACAAGTATTGGTTATGACTCTGATGTCTATCTTTTAGACTTATCGTCAATGACAAAGAAATTACTTATGACAACGACAGATGAAGATCATTATAAAGTTACGTGGTCTGGTGCTTCATTTAGTCACGATAATAAAAAAGTCATATTCAGAGTTGATTATCAAAGTAAAAGATTAAAAAGTAACTTCCTAGAAGTTGATATCACTACAGGGAAGAAAAAGTTACTATTACCAAGTAATCTCGAATCCGCAACACTTCATTTACTTGGAAATAGACATCAGAAATACTTATATTTTATTTGTGAAGTTAATCAACAGAAAAATATCTATCGCTTTGACTGCGAGAACTCAAAGATCAAGCAACTTTCTAACTTTAAAGAAAATATCCATCAATTCATAGCAGAGAAAGATATCTCAAAATCTAATAACGTATTGGGATTGATAAAGAACAAAGAAGATGACCAAGTAAGTATAAGAAAGTATTCCCTAGTAAATGACTCACTAAAGCTTAATAGTGAAAACACTTTAAAAGGAAACTTTGATTTCTTTGATTATCAGAATAATCTTTGGTTAAACCATGACTCCTTTGATACTCCAAGAACATTAGTTCAGCTAAAAGAAGACCTAAAGCTAACAGAGTTTAAAATTAATCTTGGAAAAGAAAATATTGAAGACATTTCTCGATGTCGATATGAGTTTCATCAATATGAAACTTTTGATGGTAACAAAGTAGACTCCTATTTCATTCTTCCAAAAGGCGAAGTCAAAGCTGTTTTAGTGACAGCATTTTATGGAGGTAATAATTTCTATCACTTCATCTACAATCTTTTTGCTGAATATGGAATCGCCACATTCTCCCCTTCAGTTAGAGGCTCAATGAATGTTAATCCAGCCTGGAGAAAGTTAATTTATGGAGACTTAGGTGGGGATGAGATTTTAGATGTCATTTGGGCAGCTAGATATGTAAGAGATACTTTAAATATCCCTGAACATAAAATTGGAATTAGTGGTGGAAGCCACGGTGGTTATGCAACACTTAGAGCGATTACAATGCCTGAAAAATTCAAAGGATTTGACACTAGATTTAACTACGGTGCTGCAATATGTGCAGCGGGCTTTGCTGATCTCGTTGACTTCTACAAGACTAGCAATATTCCAGATTGGCTTGTTCAAATGCTAGGTAAATATGATGAAAAAAAGTATCTAGAAAGATCACCTATCTCATACTTTGACAATTTATCTTGTCCACTTTTAGTACTTCATGGAACCAATGATGCAAGAGTTTCCCCTTCTTCAATGGAAGTTTTCATAGAGAAACTTAAACAATCTGACAAAGAATATGAGATATTTATATCAGAGGGGCAAGGACATCATACAAATAACAAGGAACTTAGAATCATAGAAATTCAGAAACGATTAGACTTCTTAAAAAAACACTTATTAAGTTAAAATACTAAATTTCTTTAAAAAATATTCCGACATTTAGAATATAACATTATCAAAGGATTGAAATGAAATACCTACTTATTTTATCGAGTTTATTTCTTATCAGTTGTGGTTCGGGCCATAAGCATAAAACGGCGGATTCACACAATGAACACAAGAGCCATGACCACCATAAACATCACCATGACCACCACAAAGGTCATAAACATAAGCATGGAAAATCATGTGGGCATAAGATGGTGAAGCATGATGATCACGTTGATTATAAACATGATGGTCATTTACATCATCAAGCTGAAGGGCATACACATGATTGTGAAGGACCAAACAGTTAATTAAATTTAGATTTTTCTTGGGGGCGAATAAGCATTTGATAAGCTCTTTCAATGGCCTTATCAATCGCCCCTGACTTCTTTGCTCTCTTTACTGCTCTCGTCAATTTATCCTTATGAATAATAGACTTATGATTTAAAATTGGTACCACATCTAATTCAATATATGGCCTCTTCCCTAAGATAAACTTATTCTTGTCAGCATATTCTTTATTATAAAAAGCCCTATCGTTAAATTTTTTTACCATAAAAAAATCTATTCGATTATTCTTTAGCATTTCATATTTTTGTTTCTCAGTTCTAAGATATACTTTCTCAAATTTTGTCATTATATCTTTAGCTCCGATGACCCCTCTCAAAACACCATATTTAAGTTTTTTTGAAGTATCTAATTTCTTAGCTTTTGATATAGTTAGATATTTTATTTTTATGATGCTCTCATCAAGAGGTCTTAAATTAGGAAATTCATCTAAAAGAGCTTTTGTTTTTGAACGCCCGACATCACCATCAAGTTCTGCATAATTTACTTCTTGAACTCCTCTTAAAAGAGGTCTTTTGACAACACTTATCTGAAGCCCTTCTTTTTTTAGCTCTTTGTTAATTTCTTTATAGATTTCATTTGATATGACAAATACACTAGGACTACTATCGGCTGTAAATTTTAAATGAGTCACTTCAGCTAAGACTAGAGTCGAACATAATAAAAGAATTAAACTATAGATGAGCTTCATACTAAAGATTCTAGCACAGTAAAATATTTTCAAAAGAAATGATTAAGCTTAAAAAGCACATAAAATGGCGTTTTATTTAAATGAAGAGTATAGATCTTTTAGACGACTCAGTTGCCTTTTATGTTTAAATTCTCCCATGACTTCATCAATATGAGAGATTATTTCAGACTGTACTTCATTTTCATTATCAATCTCTCGATGTGTATCAGTTCTTAAAAAGTTGATAACTTCTGACTTCTTTGTATTTCTAGCTATGTTTGGACCATCATTAAAAAAGTAGTCATCATCACTGATGAAGTTTAAATTCTTTTCTACATTTGTAGGGATAATATCATTATCAAAGCCGACTGAATCTAAAGTCGCTAACAAAGAGACTTTTCTAAAGCCTCCCTCAAGAGTGTTAAGTCGATTTGAAAGATTCACAACACTATCACCACCAAGTGAATGTCCAACTAAAATCACTGGCTGCTCTTTTGGTCTTTTCAATATTGCTTCAAACGCTTCATCTTCTTGATCCCATGAAAAATGCTCTGCTCCTCGAACGGCTTCAGACATCTCCTTTAAACCATCTTCACCTGAACTCAAAACTAAGTTTAATCCACTGACAAAGAAAATTGCTGGTTTATTAATAATAGACGGCTTTTCTTCTTTTGTTGGTTCGCTTTTTTTAACTTCTTTAGTTTCTTCTAAATTGACTTCCACACTTGGAATACTTGGCATAAAGGGAACTTTAGGTAATAACTTTGAGGCTGCACTCCCAATCGTTGATAAAGCATCCCCTGCAAGATGTGTTGATGCCTTTCCTAGAGATTTCGCATCCTTTTTAATAGTTTCTTTGACGTCTTTCACCTTATCGCTAAGCTTCTTTTTAATGTCATTTTTCTTAAGTGATTCTTTAGAAAGATCAACCTTAGTAGCGTCAGGAGTAACTGGAGTATTGTTACCAATTGTCTTACTTAGTCCTTCTGATACAGGGTCTTTACCCATCTTTAGTGGGTTCTTGTTAAGATATGCTTCTCGACTAGAGTATTGCTTTATACGCGACGCGCTTTCCATAGCTTTATTATACTTAATAAATGTTTGGTTGCGCAGTGGGTAAAACAAGCGGAATTTATAGTCAAAACAAGTCAAATATGAGATAAAACACGCAAAAATCACTGAAATGTTGAATAATGGAGTCAAGTATGTCTGGAAAAATCAGAATTGGTATTAATGGTTTAGGTAGAATTGGTAGAACAGTTCTTAGAGAAATTATCGATAGAAATATTGAAGACCTTGAAGTTGTAGCAGTTAACTCACCTGGTGAGCCTGAGCAATACGTTCACCTTCTAAAATATGATTCTGTATTTGGAAGATTTGATGCTGACGTATCAATTGATGAAAGCCATACTCTAGATATTAATGGACACAAAATATCTTTCCATAAATATCGTGACCCTGCAGAAATCCCATGGCCTAAGGACAATGTAGATATTGTCATTGATGCAACTGGTATTTTTAAAGATACTGCTTCACTTTCAAAGCATATGAGAGGAAGTGTGAAAAAAGTCATTCTATGTTGCCCAGGAAAAGTTGATAACACACTTGTAATGGGAATCAATCACGAAACATATGATCCAGAAAATCAACATGTCATCTCAAATGCTTCATGTACAACAAACTGCCTTGCTCCTGTTGCAAAAGTTTTAAATGATAAATTTGGAATTGAAAGTGGTTTTATGACAACTGTTCACTCATACACAGGTGACCAAAGAATTTTAGATTCATCTCACTCTGACTACAGAAGAGCTAGAGCGGCAGCAGTTTCTATGATACCAACAACAACTGGTGCAGCAAAAGCTGTTGGACTTGTCATCCCTGAGCTTTCCGGAAAGCTA
>NZAF01000139.1 GCA_002686115.1 Halobacteriovorax sp.
ACTTGAGTCACTGGCCTTTCTCACTCCAGTAAGAAGTTCGAATCGGCTTCCTGAGATTGCATCTCTTGCAATGGAAGCGTTAGTGATAAATAGAAGAGTAATAATTAGTTTATAAACCATGTTCACGATCAAATTTTTCAAGAGGCTCTGAAGCCGTGTTTAATTCTGCCTCTAGAAATACACTTAGAAGAGAAAATTGTGAAGAAATATCTTTTACATAGCTATTACTAACATTTTCAACGACACTTGGTTGATCCTCAGTATGCATCAGATACCATTCATACTTTTCAATTAAGCGATAGAACTTATTAACTGAAACAAGAAGCTCTTCAGTTAAGAGAAGCATATTTTCAATCGTAATTGTGTGATAAACAGATCGAAATATTTTTTTAAAATGTTCACGTGAACGATGAAGAGATAAGAAAGAAATGTATTCATCCTTTCTCTCAACGATTCTCTCATGAAGACTCTTTGTGTCGTTATCTAATATAACAAGAAGCCTTCTTGCTAATTCTTTTGATTTTTCCATCTCTCCCTAACTTTCATCCAAACTTTATGAGCTTGGAAGTTTAGCTCTTTTACCACCAGGCCATCTATTCATATCAACATCATCTTCAGTCACAACCTTAGGAATAATCTTTCTAGCAACATCCATCATTGTCATAGGTAATTGCATCGAAATAAGTTTTTCTTCTCTTAGGTTTGAGATGTCATGGTGGATAGCAAAGGAGCTTATTTCAAATACTCGCATTTTTGAGTTTCTAATTGAATAATTTAAAAATCTCTTAAGAAGACCTCTATATTGTTTATAAGTTTGAATATCCTTAACGACAACAATAAGGTTTTCTCTATTTTTAGGTAAATAGTTTTTGAGATCATTCACACTAATTGGTACCAATGTCATATTAAAGTTAGAAAAGAACTGTGACATGTTAATGAACGTTCTATCGATCTGTGGTCCAAATTGTAAATATAGTATATGGCTTCTACTGCTCATGCAGTATGTATCGGAATAGTAGAATAAAAGAGAAATTGATTTGTAGCTGAAAAAGCTAATGGAAAAATTTGCCTAGCATAAAAAGGAACCGGGGATTCTCCTTTCTTTAAAAACTGCTAGTATCTTGTAGATTCCCCGATTCCGATTTGATCCTCTAAGACAGTATTAGGGAGAGAGGGATGTTATCAGTCTTAGATTCTCAAATACTTCCGTGTATTCTTTTAGTGTCCTTCCATGGACACCATAACTAAATTAATCTATGAAAAAAGGGCCTTGAGAAATGAAGCTACCCGTTTCGTTGCTTGATAATTCCAAGCTAACTTTTTAACTAATGGATTTGAACTTGAGCTAAACGTGCGACTGCTGGTGCGAAATAAAAAGTTCTTCTTGTTTGGGTTATGGCCATTCATCCTCAAAGCCTCCTTAATAATGAGTTCGTCCTAAACTCTTTCAAAGCACATCATATTACTTTGTATCCTCGGGCTTCCTGCCCCTGACACTATTTATATAAGCATGATCTGTGCCAACTTTGGTCCTACAGAATTTCAACCATTTGGTAGGACCATCGGTAAGTTCAGTGTCAAAAATATCACAAAGTGGTCCTATCAGGATTAATGGTCCTATGATTTATTACATATTTACGGCTCAATGTAGGTGTCAAAATAACTATGCCTCTTCATCATTTTGACTCCATGGCCTTTTTATTGAGAACTGGGATGTTTTTGTCAACAACCCCTCTGACAGGGAGTTTTAGTCCTGTATTCTTAATAAATCTAACAGGTGTATAATAGAGTTTTAAAAGGAAATTTATGAGTGAAACAATTAAGATTGTCATCACTGGTGGACCAGGTGGTGGAAAAACAACTGCAATTGATCTCTTTAGAAGAGAGTTTATAAGTGAAGTGAGCGTCGTTCCAGAATCAGCTACGACTATTTTTTCAAGTGGTATAAGTCGCGGTAAAAATGCTCTAGAGATAAAGTGTATTCAACAATCAATTTATCAACTGCAAAAAAGTATGGAGCACTTAATTAGTGTTCAAAATCCAGGAAATGCACTTATCTGTGATAGAGGAACTTTAGACGGACTTGCCTACTGGCCAAATTCTGAGAAGTCTTTTTTTGAAACTATAAATTCTTCATTTGATCAAGAAATTAATAATTATAATGCCGTCATTTTTTTTCAAACTGCAGCTTGTTCTGGTGGAGATATCACTAGCAATAATCCTTATCGACTTGAAAATAATGATGAGGCAATAGAGCTAGATAATAAGCTCCAAGATATATGGAGAAAGCACCCAAATTTTTACTTAATAAAAAGTAATGAGTCATTTGCAAACAAGGTTGCAGATGGTGTGAATACTATTAAAAGTGTCTTAAAAGGATTCAGAGATTAAGAAGACTTGTTTTTTATAAAATAATCTTTGAACAACTTACCATTTATAGCTAAAGGCTTCAAACATTATATAGTAATGCTAGAGTGACAAAAAGGTTAATGCTTTCTCATACATTTGTTGTCCCAAAATCTCCTTGTATCTCTCGTCATTCTCTCTCATAAATTCTGTTATTTTTTCAAATCCTAACACTGTTATATAATGTGCTAACTCATGAGAAAGATGAAAGAAAAGTTCAGTCTTAGACAACTCTGTTCTTTGAATGATTTCGTTACCAAACATTTCGTGATTTTTAACAAGGTTTAACACCTCTTTAGGTAAATCAGTATTTTCAAGTTCGAGAGCTAACTCAAGGCCATGAGACATCACTCGCTTTTTTTCAGAATGAGTAAGTGTTTTAAATTCATCTGACGAGAAATTTCTCAATTTAGCCAATCTTATATTCGTTAGCTTCAAATCATGGAGGATAGCCGCCATCGCAATATTCTCTAAGTTTACATCATCATTTGATTCATCGACTAACAGGGCGTTGGCCATATGAATTGTAATTAAAGAGTGAGTTGAAATATAATTTTCACTATCGATAATACCGGCCAATATTTTTTTGACTTTGGCATCTCTGTTTAATTCTTTTAAACATTTATTCACACAGCGTGAAGCGACTTCAATTTGATCTGGTGTAACACCTCTAATCTCTAAATCATGACAAAAATGTTCAATGGCCTCAGAGGCGACGAAGTAAACATCTTCAACGGTACCACTTTGCTCTATTCTTTCTTTTAGTTCACTACATTTTAACTTATAAACATTCTCTAGATCTTTTTTCTTTACGTAGAGGTATTCTTCACCTTTTGTCTCATACTTTTCTAAAGTTTGATTAATATTATCATCACCTTCAACAACGAGACTAACGTACTTCTCATTATTTATTTTGTAGAAGACTGGAAAGTTAATGTCTTTTATTCTTCTTAACGTCGATGTTTTAATTTTTCTATATAAGTGATCACTAATAGAAGAAACTTCTAATAACTTCTGAACAAGGTCTGTCAGTTGATCATCAAGAGCAGGTTTTTCTAAAATGAAATAATCGCCTTGCTTGTCAAAAGTATTTTCATCACTTGAAAAAGTACCTGAGTGCCATGCAAATGGAAGCTTTAAATTTTCTTCATTATAATTGTAAACGACAACACCATTGCCCTCAGGCATTCTAAAGTCACAAATGATAGCATCTACGGTTTCTTCTTTTAAAATATCTATGGCTTCATAACCACCATAGGCAGTAACGACTTTAACATTTTCAAAAAAACCTTCTATATAGATCTCTAAAATTTCGACAATCGTTTCTTCGTCATCTACTACAAGAATTGTTTTCATATGAACCTATACAAGTGTCTCAAGCCATGACTTAAAGTCATTACTTAAGAATTTCTGTAAAGTTTCAATATTTTGAACTTCAGGGCTTCCTCCTTGAGCAAAGTTAGGTCTTCCCCCACCTCTTCCATTAACAGCCTCAAGAACTTTTTTTAAAGCATCTCCTGCTTTAATTTTCTTATTAATATCTTGATGTGACCACATAAAGGTACGAAGTGTTTTATCTTCTTTTCCAATAAGACATACTAATTGGTACTGGCCTTGATTGAGAAGTGTATCACCTTTCTCTTTTATCGCATCTTGATCTGCAGTCATCACTGCTGCGTAGAAAGATACAGCTCCAACTTTAAAATTAGTTTCAAAATCAACTGAGACTTCAGAGTTTGATTTAGACTCTTTTGCCTCTTTTATCTTCTGCTTCATTTGCAGCTTTAGCTCTTTTATTTTTGTAGCAACTTCAGCTGGTTTTGTTTTCATTTCATCTGAAGCTTGTCTTAGATAGTTATTTCTCTCTTGCATAACTTTAATCGCTTCATGGCCCGTAACAGCTTCAATTCTTCTAATTCCTTTAGCAACAGAACTCTCTGCAGTAATTAGAAATAGACCAATGTCTCCTGTTGAAGTTACGTGTGTTCCTCCGCATAATTCAACAGAGTCTGGACCAAAAGAGATAACCCTTACCTCTGAATCGTACTTTTCTCCAAATAAGGCCATCGCTCCGGAATCAATTGCTTCCTCATAAGAACATACCTTCATTGCTTGACTTGAATTATTCATTACCCACTCATTAACGATAAATTCAATCTGATCAAGTTGTTCCTTTGAAACTGGTCCAGGATTTTGAAAATCAAATCTTAATCTATCATTAGTAACTGAAGAGCCTTTCTGTACAGCGTGAGTTCCCACCACTTGATGAAGGGCTGCGTGAAGAAGGTGGGTCGCAGAGTGATTTCTTTTGACTGCATTTCTATTTCTTTCATCAACTTCTAAATCTACAGTCTCACCCTTTCTTATTTCACCCTCAATAACAACACCGGCGTGAACATGTGTACCTTTAATTTTTAAAGTATCTTGGATTTCAACTTTTCCAGCACCTAAAGTCGCATATCCGATATCACCTGCTTGCCCACCAGACTCTCCATAAAAAGGAGTTTTTTCTGTTGAGAAATAAACAGTATCACCTTTAGATGCAACTTCAGTATCTTTATCACTATAAATTTTTAAAACCTTTGAAGTATCTGAAGTCATATCGTAACCAGAAAAAATAGTCTCTGCTTCAGATAAAAATGCCTCTTCTAATTTTTCCTGATCAGTTGATAAATTACTTTTTCTAGATATAACTCTTGAAGTCTTTCTATGCTCTTCATAGTGCTTTTCAAAAGATGCTTCATCTACCTCTAAACCTCTGTCCTTAGCAAACATCATTAGAACGTCGTAAGGCATGCCATGAGTTGTTACAAGTTCAAATGCATCTTTTCCACTAAGCTTATTTTCTTTTAGATCTAAGCCGTCCATATGACTAAGTGCTGATTTAACAGTTGCAACGAAGTCATTCACCTCTTGTTCAATATTATAATTAATTGACTCATGTGCAGATTTAAGTTGTGGGTAGTAATCACTAAGTAATTCTACAACTTTATCAATATGCTTTTTAAAGTTAGGTTCAACATTTCTAGCGATACAAGCTGCGACACATTTTCTAATAAGTCTTCTTGGAATATATCCTTGCCCTTCATTACCTGGCATGACACCTTCAGCAAGAATCATAACGCTTGCTCTCATGTGATCAGAAATCATTCTCTCTGCACGCTTATCGGTTTTATCCCCAAGCATCTCTGCACTTAAGTCAATAAGTGGCTTTAAAAGATCAGTTTCATAAACTGACTCATGTCCATTCATCACCATGGCAAGTCTTTCTAAACCAGACCCTGTATCGACTGATTTGAGAGGAAGAGGTTTGAAAGTTCCATCCTTTTGCTTATTAAGCTCCATGAAAACTCCAGCATTCCAAATTTCAATGTATCTACTGACATCATCAAAATGCCCGCCTGGTTTATATTCAGGACCAAACTCTTCACCAGTATCGAAGAATACTTCTGTACACGGTCCACAAGGTCCAGTATCTCCAGCAGGTCCCCAAAAATTATCATCACCAAGCACGACGATATGATCTTCTGGAACACCACATTTTTTCCATCCCTCAATTGATTCAGTATCTTTAGAAATTCCAAGCTCTTTATTTCCTCCATAAACAGTGAAATAAAGTCTCTCTGGTGGAAAACCTAATTCCTTTACAAGTAAGTTGTAAGCTAATTGACATGCTCTTTCTTTATAATAATCACCAATTGACCATGAGCCTAGCATTTCAAAAATTGTCAGGTGATGTCTGTCTCCGACATCATCAATATCTTTCGTTCTAATACATGGCTGATAATTAGCAAGTCTAGGTAGCGGCGGCGTGTCCCTTCCAAGAAAATAGTTTTTAAGAGGGGCCATCCCTGAATTTATAAACAAAAGTGTTGGATCATTTTCTGGAACAATTGAAGATGGTGATATTTTTAAGTGATCATTCTTTTCAAAATATTCTAAAAATTTTTGTCTAATTTCAATCGAGCTTAACTTTTCCATAAACCTTTCTACCTATGAGCTTTAGAGGACCTAAGGCCCTAATATTTTAAGTATTTTAACCATCCACTTATACACTTTATAACCCAAAACCGTCCAGAGGACATTTTGACGCCCCCCGACTTTGACTTTTTCTATCAATTAGCAAAAAAAACCGGTTATCAAAGCCTTTTTAATAAGGATAGAATAACACAGTTCAGACACTCTCAAGAGTGTTTTACTAGGGGATTATTATGGAATTTTATAAAAATCTAGGACTAAATCTAGATAGAGCTCCACGTCAAATTTTTAAAGACAATCCAAGGAGCTTTTACGTACAAGAAACTGTAAAAAGAGGCATTGGAACTTTAACTAAAGATGGTGCACTTGTTGTTGAAACAGGAAAGCACACAGGACGTTCTGCTAATGATCGCTACATTGTAAGAAATGAAGCAACAGAGAACACTGTTTGGTGGGAGAACAATTTTAGAGAAATGAGTCCTGAGACTTTTGAAAAACTCAAAACAAAAGTTGTTAATTACCTTAACGAAGATAGAGATCTTTTTATAACAGAAAGATCAGTTGGTGCAGACGAAGTTCATAATATTGGTGCTCGTTTAGTAACAACAAACCCTAACCATGCACTTTTCTCAACACATCTCTTTAGAGATAAGATGAGAGAGTTTAGTGATAATGATTTTACAATCCTTCACGCTCCAGAGCTTCAACTTGATCCAGCGGAATTTGGTACAAGATCAGAGACTGCAGTCGTAAGTTGTTTTGATAATAAAATGACTATTATCTGTGGGACTCTTTATGCTGGAGAAATTAAAAAGAGTATGTTCGCTGTAATGAACTACCTTCTTCCAGAAAGTAATATTCTTCCAATGCACTCTGGTGCTTCAAGACTTGAAAACAATGATGTTTCTGTTTTCTTTGGTCTCTCTGGTACTGGTAAGACGACTCTTTCATGTGATGAAGGAACTTACCTAATTGGTGATGATGAGCATGGTTTAACAGACTCTGGAATTTTTAACTTTGAAGGTGGATGTTACGCAAAAACATATAAACTTTCTTATGAAACTGAACCTGAAATTTATAAAGCTTCAAACCAATTCGGTGCACTTCTTGAAAATGTTGTGATGGATAAAGACTCTCTTGTTGTAGACTTTGATGATAAGACACTTTCTGAAAACGGAAGATCAAGTTATCCACTAGACTTTATTGAAGAGCTTGAAGAAACTTCAAGAGGAAATACTCCTAAGCACGTCTTCTTCTTATCTGCTGATGCATTTGGTGTTCTTCCTCCGGTTGCAAGGCTTACAAAAGAACAAGCAATGTTCTACTTTGTTCTAGGATATACAGCGAAATTAGCCGGAACTGAAATTGGTGTTAAAGAGCCGCAAGCGACTTTCTCTCCATGTTTTGGTGCTCCTTTTATGCTAAGACATCCAAGTGAGTATGCAAAACTTCTTGGTCAATACATTGATAAGCTAGGATTCAACGTTTGGCTTGTAAACACTGGCTGGACTGGTGGTGCTTATGGTACTGGTCAAAGGTTTCCATTAAATATTACAAGAAAAATTATTAGAGGCATCCAATCTAATAAACTTAACGATACTCCAACTGAAGCTGATCCAATTTTTGGTCTTCAGATTCCACTTGAGCTCGAAGGTGTTCCTGCGAATATCTTAAAGCCTCAACAATCTTGGTCAGACGGGGCAGCTTATGAAGCTAAAGCTAAGGAATTAGCAGCAAGCTTTCATACGCAAATGAAAAGCTTTGGTGATTTCTACAATGAAAACATGAGTGGTGCACCAACTTATAATGCTTAATTTTAATTAAACCAAAGGAGCCGTTTTATACGGCTCTTTTTTTATGCTTATCAATATGAATTACGACTACCTAAAAGCCTTACATATTATTTTCGTTGTTACTTGGTTCGCCGGACTTTTTTATATCGTTCGTCTCTTTATTTATCATGTTGAAGCTCAAGAAAAGGGCGAAGATGAAAAGAGAATCTTAAGTTCACAATTTAAGATAATGCAAAGAAGACTATGGTACGGAATTACTTGGCCTAGTGCTATCATTACTTTCATATTTGGGATGTCACTTATTCATAATTTTTTTCCAATCACTGAGCACCCTTGGCTGATGGCGAAGGTTTCTTTTCTTGTTGGGCTTTATAGTTACCATTTATTTTGCCATAAAATTTTTAAGCAACTTCAAAATGATACCTTTAATTATTCTTCGACTTGGTTAAGAGTATGGAATGAAGTAGCGACGATATTTCTTTTTGCGATTGTCTTTCTTGTCGAATTAAAAGATATACTAGATATGGGAAAAGGGCTTATTGGTCTCGTGCTCTTTTCTGTACTGCTTATGGTTGGTATTAAATGGTACAAGAAAAAGCGCACTCAAAGCCTTAGTTAATTTATAAGTTACACATTTAGTATATTCAGATACTTACTGCTTGATTTCACTATATTTTTTCATAAAATAAAATAAAGTGTAACTCTTTACATGATCATCACACTAATCATTAAAGCTTCTTTTAAAATTGAAGCTGTAAACATGGGTTGCGATTATGAAAAAATTAAAATACTTAGCAATTTTGATTGCTTTAACATTCACGGTGAACACTATGGGATTATTCGATTTTTTAAAGAAAACTGAAGACATTGAGGTTCAAAAAACTATTGGCTCTCATCTTGAAAAAGTTGACTATAATAAAGAGAACTGGAGCTCTAAAGATAAGACTTATTGGAAAAAAGTCATGACCCCACTTCAATATAATGTCACAAGAGAAGATGGTACAGAAAGAGCATTTACCGGACGCTACTGGGATGAAAAAAGGCCTGGCGTTTATCACTGTTCAGCCTGCGGTCATGAACTTTTTAAAAGTGAGACGAAGTATAAATCAGGGACTGGATGGCCAAGCTTTTACGATGTTGTCAGCAAGGGCAATGTAAAGATTGAAGATGATTCACGCTTTGGAATGAAGAGAACAGAAGTATCCTGTGCTCGCTGTGGAGCTCACCTTGGTCATGTTTTTGAAGACGGACCAAAGCCTACTGGTTTACGCTACTGTATCAATTCTGTATCATTAATTCATAGCGAAGACTTAATGAATAAAAAGTAGGAACTCATGGAAAAGATCGTTAAAGGTGGCCTTTATCAACATTATAAGGGCATGAATTATAGACTCATTGATATCGTCAGACACAGTGAAACCTTAGAAGAGCTCGTCTATTATGAATGTCTCTATGATAACGATCTTGGAAAGTTATGGGTAAGACCTAAGGATATGTTTCTTGAAACTGTCACTATTGATGGAAAAGAAACACCGAGGTTTAAATATATTGGTGATCAAAAAGGAAGCTCAAGGCTTTCATAATCTAGAGGTAAAATCATGAAGAAAAATATCGGTAAGCTAGCACTCATTATTATCGCTAGTATAGTGGCCTATTTCTTTTTTAAAAATGGTCTTCATGAGCAGCTCACACTTGAATCAATAAAGAGTAATCAAGATAGATTTATTAAGTATTACGAAAATAACTCTCTAAAAACAATACTTATCTACTTAGCAATCTATATCACTTCAACTGCACTTTCCCTACCAGGAGCGACTATACTAACTCTCCTCGGTGGTGCAATCTTTGGACTTATCAATGGAGTGATCATTGTTTCATTTGCAAGTACAATTGGAGCGACTCTTGCTTTCTTGGGTTCACGATTTATTTTTAAAGATTGGGTACAAGAAAGATTCTCGGATAAATTAAAAACAATCAATGATGGCGTTCAAAGAGAAGGAGCGTTCTATCTTTTCACTCTTAGACTTATTCCTATTTTTCCATTTTTTTTAATTAATCTCGTCATGGGTCTTACGCCGATTAAAACATTAACGTTCTTCTTTGTATCTCAAGTTGGTATGCTTCTTGGAACAATTGTCTATGTTAATGCCGGAGTAGAACTTTCAAAAATAGACTCTTTAAAATCAATTGTCTCCCCTTCACTGCTGTTTACTTTTGCGGCACTTGGTCTCGTTCCTTTTGTTGCAAAAGCTATTGTCTCTTATATTCGTTCAAAGAAAGTTTACAAGGATTTCAAAAAGCCTAAAAGTTTTGACTACAATATGGTTGCCATTGGCGGAGGAGCTGCGGGACTAGTCACTTCATATATTGGAGCGGTCACTGGTGCGAAGGTTGCACTTATAGAGAAAAACAAAATGGGTGGTGATTGCCTTAATACTGGATGTGTCCCTTCAAAGGCCCTTATTAAAACAGCTAAGATTGTTCACCAAGCGAGTAATGCTAAGAAGTACGGACTAACAAATACTAGTATCGACTTTGATTTTAAAAATATCATGAAAAGAGTTCATGACGTTATCGCAAAGATTGAGCCCCATGACTCAGTTGAGAGATATACTAACCTTGGTGTGGACTGTATTGAAGGAAGTGCAAAAATAATCTCTCCTTGGGAAATAGAAGTTAATGGAAAAATCATTACAACAAAGAATATCACTATTGCGACAGGTGCTTCTCCTTTTATCCCACCAATCAAGGGAATCGATAATATCGACATCTTAGTCAGTGAAAATCTTTGGGAACTTGAAAAATTACCGAAAAAGCTGATCGTTCTAGGAGCTGGTCCAATAGGACTTGAAATGGCGCAATCATTTAATAGACTTGGATCTGAGGTTACGCTTGTTGAAATGTCCGAGAGAATACTTATTAAAGAAGACCCTGAAGTCTCAGAGCTGATTAGTGAAAAGCTTGAAAGAGAAGGTGTGAAAATTTTAACTGAGCACAAGGCAATTGAATTTAAAGTTAATGATAAACAGAAGATTCTCATTACTAAGAATAATGATCAAGAGATTGAGCTTATTTTTGATAAGATCCTCGTCGCAGTAGGTAGGAAACCTCGAACAAAGGGATTTGGATTAGAAGATATTGGTGTTGAACTTAAGAGTAATGGAACTATCAATACGAATATTTTTTTACAATCAAATTTTCCAAATATATATGCCTGTGGAGACGTTGCTGGTCCCTATCAACTAACCCATACGGCAGCTCATCAAGCATGGTATTGCGCTGTTAATGGTCTCTTCGGAACTTTCAAAAAGTTTAAAGTGGATTATAGTGTGATTCCTTGGGCAACTTATACTGACCCAGAGGTAGCCACAGTTGGAAAGAATGAAATCACCTGTAAAGCTGAAAATATTTCTTATGAAGTCACAACTTATGAAATTGATGACCTCGATAGGGCCATTGCAGATAGCGAAGATAGAGGTTTCGTAAAAGTTCTAACTAAGCCTGGAACAGATAAGATTATAGGGGCCACAATCGTAGGACAAAACGCCTCCGATATACTCATAGAATTTATTGCGGCCATGAAACATGGCTTTGGTCTTAATAAAATCTTAGGGACAATTCATACCTATCCAACAATGGGCGAAGCAAATAAGTATCTCGCTGGTGAATGGAAAAAAGCACGAAAGCCAAAGAAGCTATTAAAATGGGTTGAGAAGTTTCACAGATTTAATCGTTCTTAAAAAGCTTAAAGCGATATTAGAAAGAGCATGAAAACTGCTTCGAATTTAGTCCAATAATATTTTCTTTATAGAGAACCACTTTCTTTAAAGTGGTAGAGTTTTTATAAAGAATTAATTCATAGTCTGTAGAACTAAAGTCACCATACAATGTCTTTTCTAGTGTGATTTTATCACCAGAGTCATATATTTTTGAATCATCAGAAATAATAAACTCAGAGTCAAATTTACCCTTTTTATAAAGGACGACCTGATACTTCCATTCCGGAAAAATGATGCCGTAATTAACGGGAGAGCTCTTTTTCAAATCGAGAATTTTTACAGAGCATTTTTTAGAATTGTAATCACCTACAAGTGATCCAAAACCAGAAGATAGAGAATAAAAACCAAACATTGAAATTAGTAATACTTTTTTCATCATTCATTCCTTTCACAAACTATTAACACATGAAATAAATTTCTGATGAGTAACTGTAAAATATTCTTAATATAAAATTGCAAAAAAAAAGAGCGCCTGACTAGGCGCTCTCAAATATGCGTAAGGCTAAGATATTCCCAAATACTTTTCTAGATCATCTCTTCCACCAATGTGCTTACCATCGATGTAGATTTGCGGGACTTTTGTTTTCCCTGTAACAGCAAAGAGAGTGTTATTACTTGCATCCTTTCCTAAAACGACTTCATCGTATCTCTCTCCACGTTCTTTAAAGATTTCCTTTGCTCTTGCACAATGTGGACACCCTGGTCTAGTAAAAAGTGTTATTGATTGAGGAGCTTTTGCATCTGCATTTAAGTACTTTAGCATAGTATCTGCATCACTAACCTCAAATGGATCACCTGGCTTATCTGGCTCAATAAAAGCCTTTTCAACAACTCCATCATTAACGACCATTGAGTATCTCCAAGTCCTTTTACCGAAACCAATATCACTCTTATCAACGAGTAAACCAATCCCTTCACTAAAGTCACCATTACCATCTGCAAGGTAATCAATTCCTTCAGCGTCTTGATCTCTCATCCAAGCATCCATCACAAATGCATCATTTACAGACAGAACATAAATAGCATCAACACCCTCTTTTTTTATCGCACTTGATAATTCATTATATCTTGGCAAGTGAGTTGATGAACATGTTGGAGTATAAGCTCCAGGCAGAGCAAAGATCACAACTTTCTTTCCCTTAAAGATGTCATCATATCCGTATTCTGTAAGTGTTCCATTTTCAAATTTTTTGAAAACTGATTTTGGTACATTCTTTCCTTCAATATTTTCAAAGCTCATAAAAACCTCCAGTGCTTTATTGACTATATATTCGCTCTATTAAGAAAAAAAGTACAATAGAATATATCAATGGGCTCAGAGATTGGCCCTATAGTGCTAAATGCCTAGTTTTACATATATAGTAGTATTGAAAATCTTTACTTCTTCGCAAACTTCTTCTTTAAGGCCTGAAGAAAGGGTTTGATATCAAGCTCACTAGTCTTCCCTAGTTTAAGATCACCATTGATAGAAACTTCTGTTGAACGTCTTACCAGTTCCTCATTTCTACTAATAATTCTATCAAGCATGATAATTGTACATGGTCCAAGACTTCTTCCATAAGAAAACGCAACATCGCTTATCCCTTTCTTTATCGATGCTCTTTTTGAAGCTTTTTCATTACCTAAAGCTTCATTATCAAGACTTTCAAGAAGGTTTGCCACGTCACAAAGAGATGAGAGATCTGTATTTGTGATATTTCTAATTTCACAAGGCTTCTCTATTAAACCCAATAGGTACAGTGATGATTTATCAATATGATCAAGCAGACCATCTTCATAAATCATTCGAAGATAATCTATCGGGAATTTCTGATCATTACACTGAACATTAAAATCAACGCCAATATCTTGAAGAGCATGTAAATCTATGACTAACTTAGATGCCATCTGAACTTTAAGGTTTTCATAAGCAATCAGTGACTCCTGTTCAGAGTAAGGCCGTCCATCATCATGTAACATATATGAAGCCGTTCCAGGCTTGATGTATCCCTCAAGTGAGCCATATCTCTCAAAGTAGTCCCGCTCTAAATTATTTTCATGCATTCTTGTAAAAGAAAAAACTCTTTTTAAATTAGAACATAGAATTGTTTCTTTTCTAGCTATCCCAATTGAAGTTATTTTATAATTAGAAATAATATGTGAGTACTTAATAAACAATTCTTTTAATTTTTTTAGTTCATCACTGTCTTTTTGAAACAAAAAGTAATTATTAAATAATTGTGCGATAATTCCTTCATCAGGATCTCCTTCGAGGGCTACTTTAATAAATAGGTCTTGATATTGGACAAATCCATTTTCATCCCGATACTTTGGCATATTTGCATAATTCATCGCAAGATCTGTCAATTCACGGCCGTCATAATTATCTTCTAAGTACTTAACGAAATCCTTTGCATCTTTTTCATAATACGCCTTTACTGTTTCAACAGATTTATCAATATACTTTGATCTTTCAAAACCATTATCAGCAAGTAATTTTTGGAGGTTATTAAGGTTTGGACTCATTTTGTCCGCACTAGGAGCAGCTCCAAATCCAGACATAGTACGTGGAACGACGAAGTATCCTGCCACATGTTCAATCAATTTTCTCTTTTCAGAATCGCTTAAGACACCATTTGGATCAATTTCAGATATAATGGTATTGGACTTTCCTCTTCCTAGTGAATAGTTCATTAATTTTGATATTCCATGGATTAGAATACTATTCTTATCATTCGGATCCATGTTGTTGCGACCTTGCAAACGAGAAGGGTCATAACCTTCAATATCTAATTCCCTGCCAGAAGTATAAAAACCGCCTCCAAGGCCTGAGCCTGAATATGCGTTAAGTGAGTAAATAAAAATAGATAATAAAATGATAGGTTTTAGATTTCTCATAATTATCTTATCGTCATAGATTAAAATAAGTACACTATTGTCGAGGGTTTTACTCGGCCGTTTCTTCTTTCGCCCTTGGAAGTGATAAATCAAGCTTGATTGATGTAATTCTAAACAAGAATGTCAGTATTACAGTAAGAGATGTAGATAAATAAAGATCAAAGTTTAAATATTTAAATACGAGATAAATAAATGAAGCAAATGCCGCAACTGTAGCATAGAGCTCTCGACTATAGAGAACAGAGACTTCTCGACTAAATAATGAGCGAATTATCCCTCCAAGAACCGCAGAGATGATTCCCATAACAAAAGCAACAAAGTAATGAACTTCTTGAAAAAGAGCTTTTTCAATTCCTATAACAGCAAAGAAAGCTAAAGCACAAGTATCAAACATAAAGAGGTATTTAGAAATCAATGAGAACGGCTTTTTTATGATGAAAACTATAGGACTTGCACATATTGCGATGACAATATAAATGGGACTTTTAAGCCAAAAAACAGGGATATCAAGAACAATGTCTCTGACTGTTCCGCCTCCAACAGCTGTTAGGATAGCAAGGAACATAATTCCAAACAAATCCATTCCTATCTCGGCTGCAATAAAGGCTCCTGTAATTGCAAAAGCAAAAGTCCCTACATAGTCAATGTATTGTAAAATTTCGACATTCATGAATTTACTCTACCTTAATTCTTACTATTTCTGAATGTATTTACGATCAATTCCGTAGGCATTGAAAATATGAGAGTCTGGAGTTTCAACATAAAGCTTCAGACCATTTACCTTCTTATGTTCTTCAACATAATCCATGTAACAATCATCAAAGTTTAGAATATCTTCTGTGAAAACACCTTGTTGGTCAAAAGCGAATCTCTCTGCACGATAGCTATGAATGTTACGATACAATTCTTTAGTGTCCCATACTCGCTCCATAACCTCAGTTTGATATGGAGTTAAGTCTTTCATTGGTTCAGTATCTAATCCAAAGAGTTTTTGAAAATCTTTATAGGCCTTATAATAAATCATATCGACTTCATACTCTTCAGGGATCAAATCATCTAAGGCATGGGTAGCTTCATGAACAAAGAAGTGCGCGGCCAAACCTATTTCATCTTCAAAATTTATAAAGATCGTTGGGGTCTTAAGAGTAAAGTCATAAAGTGCGACGGTTTTCTTTGATAGTCCTCGACTCAAACGAATAGATTTTGAAAAGTTCACAATCTTAAGTTTCTTATCATTAAGAAGTTTTTCAATTTCTTTGACGACCTTTTTTCCAGACTCTGTCGTAGAAACAAGTGAAAAAAGCTCTTCTAAAGAATAATTTTTCTTATTAAGGAGAAACTCTCTATCTTCTCTCATAACTGAGCATGATTTCACCTCTTCATTATCTAGTTCAATTGATCTTCTGTAAGTTGGGTCATGATCAAAGTCAATCCCACCAATAGGGTTATAAAATTGTCCAAAAGCGATTGTAGGTATAAGTAATA
>NZAF01000140.1 GCA_002686115.1 Halobacteriovorax sp.
AATATCTCATCATAAGTACAACAGAAAAAAGCTCTATAGGAGAGAACCTATATCGCCCTCTTCTCTTATTTAACGAATCTCATGAAAGCAAGGTGATGAGCTATGAGGATGCAAATGGCGAAAAGTGTAAGACTCAAGTCCTTGATGTCGCAAATGCGAAACATTTCTACAAAGAGGTTTATCGAGGTAAAGCAAAAGAAAAAAATATTTATCATTTCTTTATAAAGCATAAATGTAAAAGCTTTGATCTAGACTATAAAGTGGATATCCCAAACCCTATTACATATGAGGCCGCATTTAATGTCATCTTAAAAAATAGCTTCGTTAATAATCAAATTACTAATGATATGACTCAAAAAATAATATCATTTTATAATGGCTCCCCATATGAAGAAGAAATAATGAAGCACTTCTCTAAAGTTACAGGACAGTACTCCAAAAGAAGGCATCAGAGATTTCCCTGTTTTGATAATGCTCTACTCGTAAAAGATTCAAAATATATGAAAGTTCAATTATTAAATTTATCTGAATCAGGAATGCAATTATATTACAAATCAGAAAAACAAAAAGATCAAAAAGATATCGTCGGTGATACCTATCAACTATATTGGCTTAAACAAAGCGATGAATTCATCTCTAAAAAGATTAAAGTTATTTGGCAAAAAGAAAATAGAATTGGAATTGAATTTTTGTAAGAGAAAACTTAGGGTGAGAGGTACACGATTCCCACCCTAGGTTTATGTCACAAGGAGTACATAAGGATAAGACGTGATCACTTATGAACTATATAAATATAATGACCAAAAAAGTTTGCCATGTCAAACTTTTTTATGAGGCAGTAAACATCACTTATTTTTAACAACTTAGATGTCTATTGAATGGAAGTATGTTCTTCTTGAGTGGGTTTATCTAAAATGTTTGTGCTCACTGATATTTGTTCATCTTGATCTATACTTTCAGATTGTTCATCTACTTCTTTAGAATAAAACTTTTTGAGCGGTTTACTTAGAAAGACTTTAATATCATCAACAACAAGTAAGAGTGATGGAAGAAATACAAGTGTGAGAATTGTTGCAAAAAGTAGTCCCCAACCAAGGCTCATAGCAAGTGCTTTAGTAAAACCAGAGTCACCACCAATACCATAGGCCATAGGAAAGACACCACCTAGTGTCGTGATACTAGTTAAAATAATTGGTCTTAATCTCGTTGATGCTCCAAGGCCAATGACTTCTTTTGTTAAAACACCATACTTCTCTTTAAGCCCATTAATTGTTGTCACCATAATTAAAGAATCATTGACAACAACACCTGCCATCGCAATAACTCCGATGAAGGCCATAATGTCTAGCTTAAGACCTTGTAGATAAAATGCCCAGATAACTCCAACTACACCAAAAGGAATAGCAGAACATATGACAATAGGAGAAGAAAATGACCTCAAGATAAAAACTAAAACCGTAAAAATACCAAGTAGAGCATAAATCATTTTTTTCATCATAGATGACTTATTCTTTCTTGAGTCTTCATCTGCATCTCGACTGTCAAATGACAGATAAGGATTATCTTTCTCTATAGATGAGGTGATTTCTTTTACTCTTTCAAGTAATTTTGACTGAGTAATAACTTTTTTATCAAAAGGAATATTGAATCTTACATTTCTTAAAAGATTATTGTGAGTAATAGACTCTTCTTTCTTTGTCATCTCCCACTTACCGAGCTCACTAGACTTAATAGTTTTTCCATTTTGAACAACAATAATAGCATTTCTTAGATTATCTAAACTTCTCTTATCTTCATCTGTAACATAAGTATAAACACTAATATTCTCATTACCCATATTTACTTCATAAATCTCACTATTACGGACATATTGGCTTAACTGCAAAGAAAGCTCTCTAAGTGTAATTCCAAATTGTAAAACTTTAGAAACATCTGGTTTAAAGGTATAAGAATCAATGAGACTCGCACCATCAACATCAATACTTTTAATGCCTTTAATATCTTTTAAACCACTACTAAGCTCTTTCTTTATGCTCATAGGGTTTAATGATGAAGTAGTATAAGCTACAACTTCTACCATATCTTTTTTCTTTTCATCCATCCCATCAAATCTTCTTTCAACTTCAAGAGTTTCAAAAATATTTGAATCTTTATTTTCTTGTAACGATTTAAGTTCTCTTTTTAAGTAGGATTCTACAAATTCTTTATTCTCTTCAATATTTTCATCTAGTTGTGAAAAGCGAACATCAAAATATGCTCTTGTCGTCCCTTCTTCATACTTACCATTGTGATAATTATATCCATAAGTAGCACTTAAGTATTGATATCTAGATTTATCTATTCTTTGTAATTTTTGATTAACAATTTGTAGTTTTTTACGGGCATCGTTAATCGATTTCGCCTCTTTTAGGTTAACAATCACCCTAACCTTTTCACTATTTATACTTAGATTAAAATTCATAGGAATATTTTCAGAGGCAAAGTAAATAGAAAACGCCATAAAAGTAACAAATGATATAATGAAAATATATCTGAGCTTTAAGACACCAGATAAAAAACTTCGATAAAGCCCTTTCATCTTATCAAGAGCATTTAATTTTTTTGCATCAATAGGTGTTTTAACAAAGTGAGCAAGATGGTTTGGCAAAATAAAGAAGCACTCAAAAAGACTGACACTGAGAGCTGTAATTACAACGATTGGAATTGCAAATAAGATATTTGAGAGTCCATCATCAGATAACATGATAGGAACAAAGGCAATAATTGTTGTAAGAGTCGCCCCTGTAATGGGAATCCAACATTTAAGAACTGCATTTGTAGCGGCATCTTTTGGACTCTGTCCATTTTCAATGTTTTGTGAATACTGTTCCGCTATAATGATGGCGTCATCAACAACGATACCTAAGACGATAAGCATACCAATAACTGATATTAAATCAATCTTGATATTATTTAAGTCTAGAACAAAGAGTGTCACACCATATGCTAGAGGAATTCCAAAGCTTGTCATCAAGGCATTTTTTCCACCAAGAAAGAGCATTAAAGTGAGAACGACTAAGATAATACCAAGAAGAGAGTTTGATTTAAGCGCATTAATCTGTCTTTCTATATATGAAGGCCCATCACCAGTAATAACGTAACTCACTCCAGAAGGAGCATTTTTAAATTCATCTTTAAAAAACTTTGTAACCGTCTCTTTTAAGTCAATTGTATCTTTATCGATATCCTTAAAAATATCATAGCGAATAGATTTTTGATTGTTTGTGTAAACCTCATTTATCTTTTTACTGAGTTTAAAGTCTACATCAGCAATATCTTTCATTCTAAGTTCATGACCTGAATTATTTGAACGAACAACAAGATCACCAACACTTGCAAGAAGCTCTTTTGTATCATAGACATTGTTATCAGACTTCACATTCATCTCTACGAGAATTTTATTTCCGTTCTTTTTAAACATCCCCACAGGATGCATTTCAAAATGTTCAACAATTGTATTTCTGACATCAACAAGAGAAACCCTATATCTTGCAATCGCTTGCGGCTTTAACTTTAGATAGAAGTGTTTTTTTCTAAAATTATCATTAACTCTTGTAACACCAGATATCTTACCTGTTTTTTCCTTAAATTTTTCAAACCAAATTCTATGTTCTTTTATCTCTTCATCAAGACCTAAAAGGGCATAAGAGCTGAACCAGGCTTCCGTCATTTTATATTGTTCAACTTCTATCTCATCAACGCTGCTTGGAAATGTCGGTCTAATCTTAGCAATCTTATCTTTAATTTTTGTCTCTAACTCAGAAACTTCTTTATATCCGTCTTCGGTTTTAACTAGAATATAACCAAAGCCTTCACTTGAAGTTGAATCCATATTTTGAATACCAGGAAGGTCTTTGATCGCTTTTTCAATCGGATAGATTGTATACTTCTCTACCTGACTTGGTATGGCCCCAGGGATACGCACGTCAACTCTAATATAAGGCGCTGACCACTGTGGGATGAGGTCTCTTTTCATAGAAAAAAGAGAAATTAGCCCTACCACTACCATTAGAAGAGATAGAGTATTGACAACAAAGCTATCTTTTATAAAAAAGTTTATTAGTTTTTTCATGTGCTAGGTAAACTAGCACAATTAAATGAAAAGTACTTAAAGTGTAGAAAAATTACTCTCTATTAAGTTACTGAAATTAGATCATCTGACAGCGAATTTTATCTTCTTTTCCAAGGAATTGGCATCTAAATCCAGTTGAGCGATCTTTATTGCTCTCTCTAATCGTGACGTTAAGTCTAAAGCTTACAGTCTTCTCTCTTATATTTGCCTCACACGATGGAGCAATAAATTTATAATTGTTTTTGAATCCGAAGACATATTATTTTCAATAAAAGACTTTGCTTTATCAAGAAGCGCAGAATGGTTAGCTGATTCACAGTTAACTTCAACTTTATTACAAGACATTAACGTGGCTAAAAAGATAAGAGGTAGAATTTTTTTCATGCAGAAATTATATGACTCAAAGACTTCATGATCAAGGGAAAAAAAATTAGGCACAGGAAGAGATCCTGTGCCTAAAATAACCTATTTTGCTTCTACTTCGAAGTCGTGATTCTTTATTAAACTATCCTTGATTGGAAGGTGCAGGTTTAGAGGTGGCTGAACCATAATTCTCATTGAGATTTTAAGATCAACTCCACCTAGACCTAGAAATGTTTTAAGTTTTTCAAATCCATGTTTAGATAGATCAATTTTCATTCCCTCTTCACCATTTAATGAAAAGTCTGATGCTTTAAAAGTTTTCGCAAAGTGAACTTCGTCATTTTTCTTCTTAATAATAACAAGCTCGATATCAGAGTCTGCAAAACTTTTAGCTTCTTGAGTACTTAATTTTAATCGCCCTTTTTTATCTATTGAGACACCATCTACAACAGCTTTAACAGGCGCTAAGAGTTTTTGAAGGTTACCAAGATTTACACTTACTTCTGATTTACTAACGATAGCATCTTCTTCATCGCTTACAACTTCAGTACTCTTAGTTAACTGAACAAAAGTTTGATCTTCGTTTTCATTTGTAAAAATTGCATCGATAAACTCTTTATCAACAACCTTTAAAGAAAGCTTACCTGCCCCTAATGTATCAGCATCAGTAAATTTTACTTCAACTTCGTGTGTGTGAGTAACTTCGGCTTCATAAGGAACTTCAACAGGCTTTGTACAAGCATATGGAATGTCTCTATACTTAGTCACCATTCTACATACGTAGTCTTGGTAAGGTACATCTTGACAAATATTTCTACCAGGAATGTCTCTACAATACGTTCTAGGAACACTGTCACAAACTCTATCTGTATAAGGCACACTTCGACATGTTCTTCTACCAGGCTCTGATCGACAAACTCTTCTTCCTGGTACGTCACGACATGTTTGTCTTCCATCACGTGTTCTACAAACTCTTCTACTTGGCTCATTAGTACAAACCTGTCTTGAAGCACCAGTTGTACAACGCTGTCTATATTTTGTTACGTTTCTACAAACTCTATCATATCTCGTATCACAAGCTCTTCTACCTGGCTGCCATCTACATTCATTTCTATATCTAGTTTCATTTCCACAAACTTCTTCTTCATAAGGCTCTTGTCTATAACAAGTAGAGTCCTGGTCCTCTATACGAACTCTTGTAACCGTCATAGGCCCTTCGAGAGTAACTGTTTTTGTCTCCTCTCCAGTAAAATCAATGATTGTCTCAAAATTATTATCTGTCTGATCGTTGGCACTTATCTGTAAGCACATGACCAAGGACAGGATGACCCCTAAAAATTTCATACCCTAACTCCTCATATGGATGACCACTTTTCAACTAAAAAAATTACCTACTTTTAAAAACTTATGAGTATCTTGAACTTTCAACCTCATATTCGCGTGCTGGTTAACGCATTAAGTTTGTTCGAATGTGAGCTAACCTCTATCTTTTTCCAGTGATTCTACTAAGGAGTTCACCGAGGACTCATCACATCTTGACCTTAAAAGCTTTAAAAGAAAATAACTCCTTTAACTGTGAATGATCACCAATTGTTAATAATTATATTTTATGCAACAGCATGGAGTGCTTCCCAGACAAATCCTAAGAACTCTCTTGCACATGCTGTCTTAACTTTATTTCTATGCTTACCTGCATTTAAAAGATTATTTGCCTTCTTTTTAAGTCTTTTGTTACAGCGATCTGCTATGTCTATTACCTTTAAATCTTGTCCCACTCTATGGGCCTTCAATCTTTTACTTAATGGTTTGACTTTATTAAGAATCTGACATGATTCAATAGCTGAAGTTCTGATCCTTTTATTACCCATTTTTGTAATTCCAAACTTCTTCTCTTTTCCACCAGAACTATATTCACTAACATCAAGGCCTGAATAAGAAGTCAATTGCTTTGGATGCTTAAATCTTCTAATGTCTCCAATCTCTGTAATAAATGTCATAGCAGTAAGAGTGCTAATTCCTCGAAAGCAATTTAGAGCATCTTTTTTCTTTTTATATCTTTCTGTCTCCGATAACTTTTCAATCTCTTTTTCATACTCAGCTATCCCTTCATCTATTTTCTCAAGCTGTCGTAGAAGAATTTCAAAATTTAGCTTTCCTATACCCTCAAGCTTGTTAACGTTATCTACAAGCCAGTTTGCATGCTGTTTGGTCCAGTGATATTTGGCACCAGTGGCCAACTTAAAATGTAAGCCGTTGATTCTACAAACAGATAAAATATGTCTTCTTAAAGTTTTTCGTTGATCAACTAAAAAACTTCTACTTCTTAGTAGACCTCTGTCAATTTCGTCTTCTTCAGTTGGTATGTGAATTGGAGTTAAGAGATCATTAGCGTAATATTGAGCTAGTTTTCTCGCATCAAGGCGATCTGTTTTAACTCTATTACTGGAAATTTCAGGAATCATTGATGGAGCAATAATCTCTGTTTGATATCCATTTTTATTAAGATCACGACATAAAGAATAACCAATATAAGTTGCTTCGTAGCAAAGCTTTAATTCAAAGTCTTTCTCTGTGAATTTTTCTAGCTTTCTCATTAAGTTTCCTAAATTTGGTTTTGATGTCATTTCAAATATTTCACAGGTTTCTTTACTAAAAGCTCCAATATGAAAACTTTTATCATCGACATCTAATCCTACGTGTAATACTTTTTTCTTCATGGGTGACCTTCCTTTTAAGTAATATAATTTGCGTTATTTACTTTTTAGGGTAACCAGTCCCAGTTTTAAAGGAGCGGTCATCCATATCTTCTTTATTAATATTGCAAAATAGTCAGCAATAGAGGTGCCATGACACGAAGAATCAACATGTTGCGTCTTCTATCTGAAAATATTCGGGTTGAGAGAATACTTGATATAGACAAATTGAGACCAGTATCAGTTTGACACCAAATTCATATGTTAAGATATCTTAATCAAAAACATTTAAAAATTTATTTCCTTAGGGCGATAAGTAAATAGAATTTAACATGAGGAATTTGTAATGGAAGATCTCGAAAAAGAATTGAAACTCTCAGTTGTAAACGAGCTTGAAGATCATATCAATGAATTATCTGATGCCTTGAATGGAAAATCTGAAGATCAAATTTCAGAAGAAGACATCAATCTTATTTTCAGAGTGGCCCATAGTATAAAAGGTAATACAAGAGCTTCAGGATTTGATGAATTAGCTGAGGTATCACACTTTTTTGAATCTAAACTTATGGATGTAAAAATTGATCACACAAGATATAACGAAAAATATCATGATCTTTGCCTATCCTATTTAGACCTAATGTCTGTCGCCCTTGAAGAGTTAAATAAAGATATCGACTCAAAAATAGATATTAATACATTTATTAACTCTATTGAACAAATGCAAGAGTCTAAAACAACTAAAGATAAGCCAATTCCAAAAGAAATGATTCATCCTACGAGACAAAAGCTCAGCGGTAATTTCTTACTCATTGATGACGATGAAAGTATTCTAGAAATTATAAGTGAATACATAAATGATAATTTTGAAGCCACGATAAGCACTGAACTCAATGGACAAGAGGCGATTGCGACAACAGATGAAGAACGATTTGATGTGATCGTATGTGATTACAAAATGCCTTTGATTAATGGTACTGAATTTATAAAAATGCTTAGACATTCAACGAATAGTAATAAACATACACCTATTGTTTTTCTCAGTGGCTATAAGCCAAAATTAAATGAGCCAGGAGAAGTATGGGATAATGTATTCTTTATCGATAAGCCTTTTGCTGAGAGTAAATTAATCTATTACATAAAGTGCTCTCTCTCACTTAATAAAGAACGAAATGTAGCATAGAAAAAGACTTTCTTTTCGTTTAAGATATACCTGTTATAATTTAACTCAGGTATAAAATGAAACAACTACTCTTTATTATTTTAATTACTAAACTTCTTATAAGCTGTTCTGTGCCCAAAGCTCACCAATCTTCAAATCTTAAGAATGAAAGAAAACATCTAGACTCTCCTTATGTTCTACTCATTTCAATAGATGGTTATAGACATGACTATAATAAGATACATAAACCGAATTTTTTAAATCACTTTGCAAGAACTGGATCATCTCTTGAGTCTTTACGACCATCTTATCCAACCAAAACATTTCCAAATCACTTAAGCATTATAACCGGCCTCTATCCCATGAACCACGGTATTGTAGCAAATCACTTTTATCATCCGACAAAGAAATTAAGATATTCATTAAAAGATAGAAATAGCGTTACTAATGCTGATTTTTATAAAGGTGTTCCTCTTTGGTCTTTAGCTGAACAAGATGGAATGAGAACGGCCACATACTTTTGGCCAGGCAGTGAAGCAAAAATTGCAAATCATTATCCAACTCATTATATGACTTATAATCACGGAACTCCTCACGAAGAAAGAATTAATAAAGTAAAGTCTTGGTTGAAACTTCCAAAAGCAAATAGACCCCATTTGATGACACTTTATTTTCATGATGTTGACAGCGCGGGTCATCGCTATGGTCCAAGCTCTGAAGAAACCAAAAAAGCCGTTGCTAAAGTAGATAAGAGCATAGAGAAGCTCTATAAATTTATTCAAGATCTAGATTATCCAGTCAATATAGTGATTACTTCTGATCATGGGATGCATGCTGTTGATAAAAAAAAGGTTATCAATCTTACTGATTACAATAATAATCTTGACGATGAATTTTACTATGAAGGTTCTGGTCCACTTATTCATTTCTACCTTAAAAATAAAAAAGAAAATAATATAAAAAAGACTCTTCGCTCTCTCAACATATCCCCAAAATCACATCAATGCTATAGCAATCAAGAAACACCAAAAGAACTCCATTTCAAAGATTATCCCGCTATAGGAGATATAGTTTGTATTGCTCGTCATGGATACTATCTAGTCATGGGACTCTCAATGACACCAAAAGGTGCTCATGGCTGGAGTCAATTTGAAAGTAAAGAAATGAATGGCATATTTTACGCTCAAGGTGATTGTTTTAAAAAAGGTTATCAACTTCAAGAAAGAGAAAATGTAAATATATATCCCCTATTGGCGAAAATATTAAAACTTAATATCACTCATAAAATAGATGGAGATTTAAAAGAGATGAAAGATCTAATATCAAAGAAGTGCTTATAACTTACAATCAGCACCGACACCAAAAACATGATTCGCTTCGAGCCTGCCATGACGTGCAATCTCTTCCACGCCATATTCATTTTGATAACGGTCATTGTTATACTGCATTTGATAATTAGTATAAAATGTACAACTTTCAAGGTCATATCCATAAAGAACTTCAAGCCCCGTTTGCGAGCCTTTATAACCATCAAAATAAAGTTTTTCCTGATGAAATATTGATGCCTGAAAACCACTTCGCTTTGTGAAGTCTTGATCCTTACTAAAACGTACCCTAACCCCGGCCCCTAAGGATGCAAATGATTCAGAGTTTGCAATAGTAGATAGATTAATACCCGTATTTACATAAGTATCAATTGATAATTCTTTTTCACTATAGAGATTAAAGTATCTTTGATACTCACCTTCTATTTCAAAACCTCTTTGATCTTCAAGATGGTCGTTATACTCATAAACGATGAATTTATTCATCACAGTTTTTAGCGCCTTATGATATGAGTCCTGAATATTTTGAGCAAGTCCACCTTGATCTTTCATTGTTTTATAACGACTAGTAATTCTAACAAAGTGTTCATTTGTATTATTTATTCTTTTAAATTCAATCTCTATATTATCAATCGTTAAAGCGTCGACATAGATCTTTCCATCTTTACTCTGATGTCCATAAACGACATAACCTGCAGCACTTGAAACTTTCTTTCTATCACGTAGAGGAATTTCCTCAGTATCAGAGAGTCTTGCAAACTCTTTTGACCGTTTTCTAAGAATAATAGTTCCTGCATCAAATACCGCTTCAAGTTCGCCCTCTATTGAAAACGTATCACCACGATCATCACCTTCAATATTTTCACCGTATTCAGTTACACCTGCAAAAGCAAGCAATCCATTATAAGCATTGTCGTTCTCATTTGTTATGTCGACTCTAAAAGATAATAAATCTCCTAGTGGTACATAACCCTCAATTGCAGCATAGGCCCTATTGACTGCATCAATGACCTTTCTTTCGTAATGAATGTATTCATCTCTTAGGCTACTACGATCTTCAGCGCTGTCATCTTCATCCACTTTTACAAGGACTTTAGCATTCTTTAGAATTCTTTTTTCTAAATTAGGTAAAACTTTATGTTGGGCATGCTCAGAAATTGTGTTTTTAAAATCTTCATTCTTTTCAGGGTGAATCGTTATAGATTCGCTCTTAATGAGTCTTTCATATTGTAATCTTTTATATTTCTTTCCGGGAAGAGATCGACCTACTTCATAAGTATCTGAGTCAGTATGATAATATACTTTGATATCGTGTACACTCTCACTTCCCCATACTTTTATAGGGTCATCTGCATGGGCACTTAGACAAAGAGCTGTCCAAATGGCCATTACTCCAATAGATTTTAATCTCGACATTTCTAACCTCTCAAACCCATCATATATATTAATTGGGTCAAAAGGTTTTATTTTGTCGATATTACTTAGTATGTCTAAAGATTAGACACTAATCATTTGAATTTAAAGGGACTTATTCTTCTTATTTAAGAGCTTCTTTATGTGTCGAATATTTTCAAGCCTTTTGGCCATAGAATTCTTTGTAAGACAATTCTTTCCACCACACGTAGAAATATCATTCTCAAAACAAGTCGAAAGCATATTGAAATATCCTGGGGAGCCTACAAGGACTTTATTCCCTTTTAACTCAGACCTATCAAAAACAATTGTATCGATATTCTTTTTTAGACATTCATCAACACCAAAGACTGTATATTCTAAAATATACTGCTTGATAGCCTTTCTATATTCTCTGATATTTTGATTGCCCATAATTGAAAATGAAAAGAATGTGATGATTAATAGCTTCATTATTAAATAATAAACGCATATTCTTAGATTTCAAGAAGCAAATTCTTGGGGTCAAAATGGAACCTCCCTTTTCTAATGCTGTGAGAAAAGCTTGTTAAAAATGAAAAAAATATAAAAAAACCCATAAATTCATAAACTTAATGCGCAGCAACTAAGAAAGACTGAAATGTAAGAAAATTTACCTCTAAAAAAAAACTAAAAATTATTTCTAAAAGAGAAGAAAACTCTATAAACCATAATTATAAAGTATCGAATGAAGTTTTCGAAAAATTAATTTGGGAGGGTTATGAAAACATTAATGACGATGAGCCTTGCTGTTTTACTAATGACTTTATTTTCATTAGAAGCAGGCGCAGAAGAAAAAAGAAACAGGCGTAACGGAGATAGATCTGGACGTTCATCAAATTACAGAGATAGAAGAAGTGACAGAGGTTCATCTTCAAGATCATCTGGAAACACAAGAAGTGATCGTGGAAGCACAAGATCAGGAAGCTATGATTCTTCATCAAGAAGTAGGAATAGAGATACTGCTTCAACTCCAAGAAGAAACAGAGACACTGCTTCAACTCCAAGAAGAAACAGAGACACTGCTTCAACTCCAAGAAGAAACAGAGACA
>NZAF01000141.1 GCA_002686115.1 Halobacteriovorax sp.
CATCCTCGTTTTCATGTAAACCTAAGAGGAAAGCTTACGTCTGGAACTTCGATTTTAAAAGCTAGAGTCTTAGATGTTTCCGCTAAGGGGGTAAGTATTTATACGAATTCTAAGCTCGAAGACAATTCACAGTATTATCTTATCGTTGAATTGGATAAAAATATTTCTGTTAAATTAAAATTACAAAAGATGTGGTCCAAGAAAGGTAATCATTACGGATTTTCAATTCTAGAAGTGGAAGATAGACATTGGAATGATATGATTCAACATTTTGAGAATTATTTATTCGGTGAAGCTTCTAAGACTCAGAAAATTCATAAAACTCAAAAGAAAAAAATAGCTTAAGAAGTTATAGGTAAACAGTGAAGATTTCTTAAGAATCTCCTCGTGTATATTTCTAATTTATTGAAATTATGATTAATCATATTTTTTTTCTTAAAAATTATAATAAATGGATAAATTTATCTCCAATCTTTTAAAGTTAAGAGTTCTTATTCCGATAAACTATTAGAATATAGTGGCACTAAGGAGCGACAAATGTCGAAAACGAAAGTCAGTTTTAAACTTAAAACAAAACTCTATTTCATTTCAATTGGAATGGTTATGCTTTTTTCTGCAGCTGTTTTGATTCAGTTTGAAAAAGGGATTAATGAACAAAGAGATGCAACGATTGATGGGTTTAGTTTATATTTTGAAAACCTATCATCAGGAATTTCTCAATTATATTATGCAAAATATAATAACGTGCAAGCTTTCGCCCGAAATAGTGCTTTAAAAGATGTGACAAAAGTTGATGAAGCAAATTTTGTATTAAATGAATTAGTAACGCTCTTTCCAGATATTGATTATCTTGCTCTTGTGAAACTTGATGGTTCAGTAGTGACAACGAGTAGTATTGATTCTACTGGTAAAAAGTTAAACGTGGACTTCTTAAAGGGCCACTCTTTCAAAGATACAAAGTGGTTTCAACATGTCTCAAAGGGTAAGTATACAGAAAATTTTAAAAAGAAAATTTTTGGTGCTTACACTTCTGATATTCATGTCAATGATATTGCAACAAAAATGTATGGTTCTAAAAAATCAGGAATGCATTTCGCTACTCTTATTGAAGACGAGTATGGTGATCCAATAGCCGTATTAACAGCTTTCACAGGTGTGAGATGGATTGAAAATGAAATTAATAATCTTTATTCTGTACTAGCAGACAACGGAATGAAGTCAGCAGAAGTAGAAATTATTAGTAAAGATGGTCATCCTATTTCTGTTTTAAGAATACAAGATGGAGCTAAAGAAGCTACTCTTCTAAATGACTTCAACTTCTTATTAAAAGCAAACCTATTTGAAACTAATAATCCTGCAATAATGTCTATGAAAGAAGGTGAAAAAGGAACTGGTGTCTTCTCTGATCATACAGGTAGAACTGAAGAGAAATTATATTCTTATGGAAAAATTAAAAACCAAAGATTTCTAGATAGTATGGGTTGGGGAATTATTATTTCAATGCTTCCAAGTGATGCATTTAGTGAAATTATTGCACTTCAAAATATGTTCTATATGACATTAGCTGCAGCTCTAATTTTCTGTGTCGCTGTATCTACTTTTATTGTTACAAAATTATACAAGCAACTTATTGATGTTATCGATGGGCTAAAGTCTAGTGCATCAAGAACATTTCAATTTGTTAATCAATTAAATGGGATGTCTAATAAAGTGAATGATATGTCGACCGGCCAAGCTTCAGCAATTCAAGAGACAGCTTCGACACTCGATGAAGTCTCTCAAATGGTTAAGATGTCAGCGCAAAATGCTAAGAATTCTGTAGAGATCTCTGCAAAAAGTGAAAAGGGTGCAAATCATGGTAAAGAAGTTGTACTTCAAGTTGTTAAGGCCATGAATGATATTAAAAGCTCAAATGAAGAAGTACTAAATTCAACTTCTGAGGGTAATAAGAAGATTTCAGAAATTGTAACAGTTATTAATGAAATTTCTGAAAAGACAAAAGTCATTAATGATATCGTTTTTCAAACCAAGCTACTTTCTTTTAACGCTTCAGTTGAGGCCGCAAGAGCAGGGGAACACGGTAAAGGTTTCGCAGTTGTTGCTGAAGAAGTTGGTAATCTTGCTCAAATGTCTGGTAAGGCAGCACAAGAGATTAGTGAAATTCTTGATAAGTCTGTCTCTCATGTTGAAACTATCGTTAAAGAAAATCAGTCATCGATAGAGTCTATTATGATTAAGTCTAAAGAAAAGATTGATGAAGGTATTAACGTTACGGGTGAATGTACGACAGCGCTTCAAGATATTGTTACAGATGTTAAAGTCGTAAATAATATGGCGAATGAAATTTCTTCTGCTTCTAGAGAGCAAGAAAGTGGTGTTTCAAATATTTCAGAAGCAATGAATCAGCTTCAAGACATTACTAACGAAAACTCAAATATTGCTTATCAAACATTAAAATGTTCTGAACAATTAGATGAGGAAACAAATTACTTAAAAAGTGTCATCGAAACACTCGAAAAAGAAGTCGTTGGTGGTACTCATCATCCAAATGTGGTGAACAAAAAACAAAACGATAAGAAAAAAGTAGAATTAGAAAAAGTAAGTCACGAAAGTTCACATAAGCCTTCACAAGAGGCGAGTAATAATAATGTCGTTGAACTTAAAAAACATGAACCAGAAAAGGTCTCTAATGAGTCTAATATCACGAAATCAGCTGTTGGTTCAGAGATACCCGATTCAAATGATCCAAGATTCGAAGACGTCTAAATATTAATATAAATTCACAATTAAAAAGCCGAATCAATGATTCGGCTTTTTTGTAAAAAAAATCTTGTCACTTAATATTTACTCTTGAATAATTTTATAAATTATAACCAAACAGGAGATCAAGGATGAGACAAAGATTAGTCTTCGCCTCTTTGTTTTTGACGTTAGTTTCTTTAACGTCACAAGCAGGAGCAAAAGATGACTTTATTAAAGCGGTCATGAATCAATGTAAAAAAAGTGAAGCAGATGCGAAAGCACTTGCAACACCTGGACGTTCAGGAAACGTAGTAAAGCTTAAAACATGTACTTCAGCAACTATTACTGTTGGTGATTGTACTCTAAACTGTAAGGATGCTTCTTCATCAATTGGTGGATAGAGCTTAGGGAGAATATATATGTTTAAAAAAGTATTAATGACAGCAGCGTTTGCTTCAATGGCTTTTGGTCAATCTCTTGAAGAGAGAGTTGAAGCACTAGAGTATGCAGGTTATGAGAATTGGTTTAAATTTGGTGGTAATCTTGAGTACCGTTTTGACAATGTAGAAACTGAAAGAAAGAAAGGTTACACAGGTATTTCTTTTAACGGTGATAGAAACGTAAGAACTGCTGGTGACAAAGAAACAACTGCGCACCACAGACTTTTTACTGAGCTTGATATTGAAGCAAAGCCTTCAAATAAGCTTTCTTTCTATGGGCGTTTAGCAATAACTAAATATTTCAACACTCTTAATAAGGGTGGTGGTAATTACGCTGCAGATAGTGGATTTAATGAGTTGTTCGAAGGTGCTGGAGCTGGAAATTCAGCAATCTTTATGGAAAGAGCATTTGTAAATTATAATTTTACAAATAACTTAGTTCTATCTGTTGGTAGACTTCCAACAATTGATGGTTCACCAAAGCACATTTCTGAAGGTAGACCGATGATGGGGAATTACCCATATCTTGCGTTTGCTGGTATCTTTGATGGTTTAGCTCTTACTTATAATAAAGAATTAATGGGAACAATGTTCAAGTTAAGAGGTATTTTTACTCCATTTAACCAAAGAAACATTAGTGTTCCATACGACAAATTATCAGATGCTTCTGGAAACAAGCTTGATGAGAATTCTGAAACATACTCTCTAATGCTTGAGGCTGAAAGAGAGAATATGTCTTGGGCGAATAGATTTCATTTCACTTATCAGTACATTGTAGTTAATAACCTAAATGCTTTTGCTCCAGGAAGTCAGTTAGCTGATTTAGATCAAAATGGTAGCCCTGAGCTTTATACAGTTAGTACAAACGCTATGCTTAACTCTACAAGACACGTAATGAATTTAGAGCTTTATGGTCTATTTAATACTGGTTTAAACTTTAGTTTTTCTTACCTAATGGGTAACTCTAAAGGTACTGGAATGTATACTAACAGACCACTTGCTGCTGCTGGAGGAGATCTAACTGGCTCAAATATTGGTACATGGTTTGGTGCAAGCGAAACTGATCTAGATGGTGATGCTTGGATTCTAAACTTAAGCTACGATATTAAAGCATTAAGAAACGCTCGTTTTGGTTTCGAGTATATGGATGCTGAGAATAATGCTTTCTTATATGATGCTGCTGCTAGAAACAGAGTTGGAATGTATCTACCAAGAGGTGGAGATTCTAAGCACGTTTATTGGGTACAACCAGTAGATGCTAACTTTAGAGTAAGAGTTGGCTGGCAACAAGCTAACACTAAAGTAACAAACCTTCTTGGTGGTTACATTGGTAGAGAAATTGAGATTGATGATGTAGCAACTGCTTACTACACAAGCTTACAATTTTTCTTCTAGTCTAAAGACTAAAAAAATTATTTCATAGAGGGCCAAGTTGTACTTGGCCCTTTTTATTTCTACGAACTTTATTTGATTCTGTGTAAGAAAAAATCAGAGACAGCTTCTTGCATATTCTATCTTGTTATAATTATTGAAGTTTTGCTAAAAATTACCATTTCACGGTATATCTTTCCACCCAAAAAGTTTTGGACACGGATTCAGAGGTAGGGGTACAATATTAAAAAGGGCAAAAATAGATAGGATGTCTAGCCCTGAGATCAGTTTTAGTAGTGCAGGAGGTGCTATGTCAGCAAAAGGTACAAAAAGCCGTAGTGATGTTAAAAATCTACCTCTCTTACCTTTGAGAGATATGATCATTTTCCCTCATATGGTGGTTCCTTTATTCGTCGGAAGAGAAAAATCAATCAATGCTTTAGAAGAAGCGCAAAAGAATGGCAATGAGCTCTTTCTCGTCACTCAAAAAGATGCAAGCATCTTAAACCCAGACAGAGAAGATGTTTATGACATTGGAACAGTTGTTAATATCATTCAGATGTTAAGACTGCCAGACAACACAGTTAAAGTTCTTATTGAAGGTAAGTATAGAGCTAGAATCAACGAATTTGATGCTAGAGCTGAAGGCTACTTTGCTGATGTTGACAAGTGTATCGCAGAAGATGTTGATCAGGTTAATATCGAAGCGACAATTAGAAGTATAAAGAACGTATTTGAACAATACGTAAAGCTTAATAAGAGAATCCCACCAGAACTTCTCATGAGCATTTCATCAATCACAGATCCTTCAAGATTAGCTGATATTATTGTTGCTCATCTTTCAATGAAGATACCTGAGAAACAAGAAGTTCTTGAAGCTGTTTCAGTAGAAAGAAGACTAGAATTACTTCTTGAAAAAATGCAAGGTGAAATTGAAATTATCAATGTTGAAAGAAGAATAAGAACTCGTGTTAAAAGCCAAATGGAAAAGTCTCAAAAAGAATACTATCTTAATGAGCAGATGAACGCGATTCAAAAAGAACTTGGCCAAAAAGATGAAAAGTCTGAAATAGGTGAAATGGAAGAAAAATTAGCTCTTAAAAATCTTCCTGAAGAAGCTCATCAAAAAGTTGAAAAAGAAATTAAAAAGCTTAAGTCGATGTCTCCAATGTCTGCAGAGGCGGCTGTTGTTAGAAACTATATTGACTGGATGTTAACTCTTCCTTGGAACGAGTACACTGAAGATAATAATGATGTTACTCATGCTAGAGAAATCTTAGATGATCATCATTATGGAATGAAAGATGTTAAAGAAAGAATAGTTGAGTACCTTGCCGTTAGATCTCTTGTTGGTAGTGAAGGTAAGGGAACAATTCTTTGTCTTGCAGGTCCTCCAGGTGTTGGTAAAACATCTATTGCAAGAAGTCTTGCAGAATCACTTGGAAGAGAATTCTATAGAATCTCACTTGGTGGTGTAAAAGATGAATCTGAGATTAGAGGGCACAGAAGAACTTATGTTGGAGCTATGCCTGGTAAGATTATCAATGCTCTTAAAAAAGCGGGAACATCAAATCCTGTAATACTACTTGATGAGATTGATAAAATGTCATCTGATATGAGAGGGGATCCGGCTTCAGCAATGTTAGAGGTTCTAGATCCTGAACAAAATAAGAACTTTGGTGATCACTATATTGAAGTTGAATACGATCTATCAAAAGTTATGTTTATCATGACTGCAAATGATCTTGGAAGAATTCCAGGGCCATTAAGAGATAGAATGGAAATCATCAATGTTTCAGGCTACACTCCAGTTGAAAAACTTGAGATTGGAAAGAGATACTTACTCCCAAAAGCCTGTAAGCAAAATGGTTTAAATGATTACACTGTTAATATGTCTGATACAGTCATGCTTGATGTTGTCAGAGGTTATACAAAAGAAGCTGGTGTTCGTGAATTCCAAAGACTTTTAAATACAGTAGCAAGAAAAATTGCAACAGAAGTAGTCACTAAGAGCCATGAAGCAGGTAAGAAATTTAATGTAACAGCTAAGCAATTATCAAAATATCTAGGACCTAAAAAGTTTGATGGGACTGGAATAGAGGCTGAGCCGCAAGTTGGTTTAGTAAACGGTCTGGCTTGGACTTCAGTTGGTGGAGAGCTTCTACATATTGAAGTTGTCACAACGCCAGGGAAGGGACAGATTCAGATTACTGGTAAGCTTGGTGATGTTATGCAAGAGTCTGCAAGAGCTGCTCTAAGCTATGTGAAAAGTATATCTTCAAGAATTGGTATCGATCACGAATGGTTTGAAAAAAATGATATCCATATACATGTTCCAGAAGGGGCTACTCCAAAAGATGGACCAAGTGCAG
>NZAF01000142.1 GCA_002686115.1 Halobacteriovorax sp.
ACTAACCATGTTAAATAAGTGCTTAGCAGAATAATGCCAACAAATAGGTCCATCTATAATCAAACAGCTATGCTTATCGAGTTTAGGAGAAATACTATATGGTGTTTTCTCTAAGAAACTTTCAAGATCTTTTCTAGAATAAAAACGATATTCTAATATTGGAAAGTCAGTAGGATATTTTATTCTTGCTAATAGGTACTCACTAGTTAGAATAGTACCCTTCTTACGAAGTAGCGACCTTAAGCTGTCTTCATTCATACCAGCAAGAATTTCATAAATACCACCAAGTGGACCAAGTTCTTTTTGTAAAAAACCAAGCTCTTTAACATGAAAGTATTCAATATTTTCTTTTGCCCAAAACTTAAGTTTCTTATAATTAATTTCCTTTAAGTATTCATATAAAAGAAAAGCATAGCTTGTTCCTGAATCATCAACATAAGGAGGACGACTTATAAACCAACTAGGAATCTTAAAATTTTTCTTACATCTAATTTGATACCAAATATATGACTTAGAATTAAGAGACATTTTATTCTTAAAAGAATCATTATCACACTGATCAAGACTAAAACTTGAGTTTCTCTTTCCTGTTCGAAGATTGAAAAAAGGATTCATCAGTAACATTCTTTCAGGTGAATGATACATTGAAGTAAAGTTTACGATTGCATATGGAATAACCGACTTTTGAAAGTTTAATTTGATCTTATTTATCTCAATGATATCTTCAGAAGAAGCTGTCATGGGACCTTGAAATTTAATAATATAACGCCCTGAGAAAAAAGCTAGAACAAGTGCTGTAAATATAAGTAGAATATAAGGTCTCAAAAGTCTCCCTACTCTTATTGATCATTATCCCCGAATGCTATCATATTAAATAAAATAAGCCTCTTTGTCTTTATATTGTCATTTTTTTGTGAACTTTAGAGTTTTTGCCACAATGAAGATGGCCATATATAATTCTAGCATAATTAAAAAAGGAAATAATGTGCTTATTCTTGGAATCGATTTAGAAGGAATTAATGAAAACCTCTTTGAAAAAGGAGTTAATACAAAGGTAGACCGTGTTATTGAAATAGGCGCAGTATTATGGGAGACAAAGAGAAGTTGTCCTATAAAGTTTTACTCTGAACTTATAGATGAGAGAGACAGATTAAGACTTTCAGAAGAAGTCATTGAGCTCACTGGTATTGATGAAGACCTTCTAAAAGACTATGCACTAAGAGGAGATGAAATCAGAAGAGCACTTGAGAGACTTTCTCTTGTGATGAAAAAAGCTGACTTCTTAATGGCACATAATGGGCTTAAATATGATAAGCCTATGCTAGAAGCAATGTACAAGAGATATGATCTTGAAATGCCAAATAAAACATGGATAGACACTCAAAATGATATTGAATATCCAAAGAAAATCACTCATAAGTCAATGTCCGCCCTTGAACATGCTCATGGATTCATCAACCCATTTCCTCATAGAGCTGTTACTGATGTATTATCAATGCTTAAAATTGCTTCTCATTACGATTACAATCGAATGGCTACACTAGCACAATCTCCTAAAGTAAAAATTGTAGCAGAATTAAAGGCCCCAAATTGGAAAGATAAGGCACAGGTTGAAAAGTTCAATGCTATTAAGAATAAAGTAGCCCGAGCAAGATTTACTTGGGACCCAAGCGAAAAGAAATGGTATAAGTACATTCACAGAATTCATATCGATGAGAATTCTTTAAACTTTGATTTTAACTGGTCCATAGAGTAAGAACAAATGGATATGAAAAGGTATAGCTCTCTCCCCCTTCCTCCTTATGCATTTATACCAGGAAAGAATCCTCATCCCTTAAAAGAAGGTGGCCACATGCAAATAAGTGGTGAGCCTGAGTCATATCAGTTAACAGAGGAAAACTATACTAAGCATGAGCATTATCTCTACTCAATTGACTTAATAAATAACCACTACTTTTGGGAGGCCCACGTTTATCTTGAAGCAATTTGGAATGCTAATAATAGAGAGGGAGACATTGCTGAACTTATGAAAGCACTTATTAAATATTGTGCAGGTGAAATTAAAAATTTAATGAATCAAGAAGAACCAGCTCAAAAACATTTTGAAAGAGCTAAGGAAATATTAAAAACCATATCAAAGGAAAAGCTTGTAGGAATTAATATTCAAAACTTTGATGGGGAATCATTTAAAAGAATAGAATTATTATGAGTTTTTCATATGATCAGCGAATCGTCTAAAGGCCTGCCACAACTCCTCAGATAGGTCACTATCAATATCAAGATCGTTCAAGGCATTCTTCATACAAAGTAGCCACTGACCTTTTTCAACCTCTCCAATTTTAAATGGCATATGTCTCATCCTCATACGCGGGTGACCATATTTTTCTATATAAAGACTAGGTCCCCCAAGCCATCCCGATAAGAACATAAAAAGCTTCTCTTGTGAACTTTCTAAACTTGTAGGATGTAGGTCTCGACACTCTTTGGCCTCTGGCATAGTATCCATATAGTAATAGAATTTATGAACAAGATTTCGAATGGTTTGTTCACCACCTAAGCGATCATAAGGTGTTGCATTGATCTTATCCATATCAGATTCTTTTATGAATATTTTTTTTAGATTTTTAAAAATTGTCATTAATGTGAATAAATGACTTTAAAAAACTCAGTTACAATCATCTCTTCCTGAAGGTTTTCAATTGCAAGAGCATCTTTGCTAGCATTAAAAAACTCTTCATGAACGCGCTTCCAGTATTCAATTGAAAGATCTCCTTCACCTTCGGCCTTTGCAACTCTTTCGGTGACATCTTTAAACTTAAATTGAATAACTTCTGTGACTTCGATAATACAAACAGGCTTACCTTTAGCATCAACAACCAGTGAAATTCGACCGACTTCAGGAATATCTTCCCCACAGGCGACGTAATCTTTAAGCAAACTACTTCCTGCGGATTTCTTTCCACTTGCAATTAATGAAACAAGCTCATCACAAGTTGACTCGTCACCAAACATTGAAATTTGTAATTCTTGATTATCATTGTCACTTTGAACAAGATAATCTCTCCAAAACTCTTCTACTGTAATCATAAAAGCATTTTACAACAATATTTTAAAATATCTAGAACTATATAACCGACACAGCCACTCAAGTACATATGCTTTGACAAAGATTCTGCCCTTAGCTTTAATTATTGCATGCAAGATATCAAAGAACCAAATATACAAAAAGAAGAACCTAAAAAGAAAAAAGAAAATGGCTTCATGAATCTTATGATTAATGTTGTCATTCCTAGTGTCATATTAATGAAACTGAGTAAGCCTGAATATCTAGGACAAGTGAATGCTCTCATCATTGCTTTAATCTTTCCAATATCCTATGGAATTTGGGACTACTTAACGCATAGAAAGTTTAATTTTATCTCAGCTCTTGGATTACTGAGTGTTCTTCTAACTGGTGGAATTGGGCTTTTTGAACTTGATAAGAAGTGGATGGTTGTTAAAGAGACAGCTATACCATTAATTATAGGTCTTGTTGTGCTAGGCTCTCAAAAGACTAAATACCCTCTGGTAAGAACTTTTTTAGATCAAATTTTTGATATTCCAAAGATTGATGCAGAGTTTGAAAAGATTGGCAAAAAAGATTATTTTGAAAAGAAGATCTCTAAATCAGGCCTTTGGCTTTCTGGAACTTTTTTCATCTCAGCATTTTTAAATTACGTCCTTGCTGTGAGAATTTTGAAAGGAGAACCTGGAAGTGTTGAATTTAATGAAAGCCTTGGAGAAATGACGGCACTTTCTTTACCTGTAATTTCTATACCTATGATGATTATTGTAGGTTTTATTTTTTATCATTTAATCAAAGTCATCACAACAAATACTGATCTTGAATTAGAAGAGATTGTGAAACAGCAATAAAAGGTAATTATGAAATATAATAAATTAGGAAACACTGATATTGATGTAAGTGTCATTTGTCTCGGAACAATGACCTGGGGTGTACAAAATACTATTGAACAGGCCCATGAACAACTTGATTATGCTCTTGATAATGGTGTTAATTTTATAGATACAGCAGAGATGTATCCTGTTCCACCAACAGAGGAAACTTATACTAAAACTGAGCAGTTTATTGGAAAATGGGATAAGTTAAAAACTGACCGAGATAAGATTATACTTGCCACAAAGGTCGCAGGTCCAGCTGAGTCGATGAGCTACATCAGAGGTGGAACGAATAGACTTGATAAGAAGAATATTAAGGCAGCATGCGAGGCGAGTTTAAAAAGATTAAATGTTGATTATATTGACTTGTACCAATTACATTGGCCAAGTAGAAATACAAACTTCTTTGGATCATTAGGTTATCAGCATTCTCAAGAAGAAGATTTTATCCATCCTTATGAAAGTCTTCTGGCCTTAAAAGAATTAAAAGATGAAGGTAAGATTAGAGAGTTTGGACTTTCAAATGAAACACCTTGGGGCCTTAGTACTTTTTTAAATGAAGCAAAAACACATGACCTCCCAAGAGTGATGAGTGTCCAAAATCCATATAATTTACTAAACAGGACTTATGAAATTGGTATGGCAGAGATCTCAATAAGAGAAAAAGTAGGTCTTTTAGCATACTCTCCGCTAGGTTTTGGTGTTTTAAGTGGAAAATATCTTGATGGGAAAAGACCAGAAAATGCGAGACTTACTCTCTTTGATCGCTTCACAAGATACCTTGGAGACAAGGCAGAAAAGGCTACAAAGAGTTATCATGATATTGCAAAAGAACATGGGATGAGTCTTACTCAACTTTCATTAAGTTTCGTTAACAATAGAAACTTCTTAACGAGTAATATCATCGGTGCGACCACAATGGATCAACTAAAAGAAAACATCGACTCTGTAAACGTTGAATTAAATCAAGAGATCTATGAAAAAATTGAACGTGTTCATCAAGAAATTACCAATCCATGTCCTTAGCTTGAGATAGTTGAAAGAAATTTCCATCTGGATCTTCACATGTCGCAACGAGCTTAGGACCAACATCAAAGATTGATTTTTCTGGATCATTATCTGGATAAAATCTAACACCTTTATTCTTAAGCTCTTCAACGGCTTTCTCAATGTCATCGACTTTAAAACTAATCATGATTGGCTGTCTTTGAACAGTGGAGCTTGGATAGCCTATAAAATCGAAGCCGAAACCACTTCCATCACCCATTACCATTGACTGCCAATGATCATCTCCGTAAGCTTTTTCAAGCCCTAGAGTTTCATGGTACCAATCAGCAAGCTCTTTATTAGAAGTGTGAATATAAGTTACATCGATTCCCTTAATCATAGTCGCTCCCTTTTATTTCATACTAAAAGACAAGAGACAGGAATTTGACTGGAAATAAATGCCGCTTTGTCACCAAAGATCATAGCGATCAAGTTTTGTTATAATTTAAGAGAATATGGAGGCATGAAATGATGAAAAATATCTTTAAGAAAAAAGAAGAATCTTCGCCTAAACCGCTTGGAAAACTCTTTTACGAATTAGAAACACTTGAAGCCTCACCTTTTAGTCTTGCACTAAGTTCATTTCAATCACTTAAAGAATCTACAAAGAGTACAGAAGAGCTATTTTACTTTCTTATTGAAGACTCTATTTATGTTTCTTTATATGCCACATTCTATGAGGAACTCATAAAACACTTAAAGACAAATCCAGAGAGCACAAATACATTTATCGAGCGCTTTCAAGCAGCAAGTGATGAAAGAGAGAGGCTAATCGCTGAAGAGGCCCAAAATCATTTGAACTTTATTGAAAACTTTGGAATGTGTGAAGGTTGTTCTTCATGTGAAAACCATAAAGATGTTGCTGAACTTATTACTCCATTTCAAAAAGGAGATATTGATTTTTTTAGTGAACTCTATATCGGTATGCAGACCATACAAAATGCTATGGAAGCTTTAATCTATGACATTCTTCCAGACAATAATGATCTAGCAGCGATCCTATCACCAAAAGACATCCTAGAGTGGAGAAGTCAGATATTTAGTTACGCAACTATTAAAACTGCTGATCACTTACACAATCTATAGGACGTAAACAAATTCTATCATTTCCTTTCATCAGTTGCCTGAGTGTCACTACTCCATCAAAATTTATACAAATAAATACAATGGGAGTTAAATATGAAGCTAATTTTAGCAGTTTTAATGATGTTTTCTATAACAACTATTCACGCAGCAGAGTTTGAAGATGGAGATTATTTCACAGCTCACATTATCAGAGGTAGCGTTACGGCCGTTTGTAGAGACAGAGGATATACTAGAAATGTTCACTACACTTGCTCAGGTAGTTATTTAGAACCAGGAAACTTCTCAAAACTAATTATCACTAATGATGTAGATGCAGATAGAGTTGAATTTAACTACACAACATCTCGAGGTAAGGCGAGAAGAAAAATTGCAAGAATAAAAGACGGAGTTTCTCGTCCAGTTAATCTATGGATAAATACTCTTACTCAAAGACCTCTTTTAAAAAGAGGTGAAAATGAAATCAACTACACTCTAACAAAGAATAAAGAAGTTGTTGATCAAGGAACGATGCATATAACTGTCGACAGTGCTCCTCTTAGAACATGTATGCATGGTTATATTAGAACTTTTAGCGATTGTGCTATGGTTGGAAATATCTGTGGTGAATATTTTAGAAGATACAATAACTGTCAATAATAAAAGATCCTATTTGATAAAGGCCAGTCATCGACTGGCCTTTTTTATATAAACGTAATTAACATTTTTAATTACCAACGATATAGAGCTGATGCCCAAGTAAAGCCAGAGCCAAAAGCTGCTGAAGCAACAAGCATTCCCTCTTTAAGTTTTCCCTCTTTTACAGCGTCATTCATACCAAGAGGAATCGTCGCGGCAGTTGTATTTCCATACTTTTGAATTGTATTAAAAATCTTTTCTTCTGGTATACCCATGACTTCAGCAACTTTAGAATTAATTCTTAAGTTGGCCTGATGAAATAAAAATAAATCAATATCTTCAAGAGATACCCTATGTTTAACACAAAGTTCTTGTAGACATTGGGCCATCCTTTTGACTGCGTGAACAAATACAGTTTTTCCATTCATTTGCGGATAATGAAGCCCCTCATCAAGCATTTGCTGATCAATTCTTACTGGTCTTTCAAAAGAGTTTCCAGGCCCTGGAAGCCAAAGTTCTTTAGCAAACTTCCCATCACTATGTAAGTGAGCATCAATAAAGCATCTCTCTTTGGTTCTATCTTCAACATCACAAGCACTCATAATAACGGCACCAGCACCATCTCCAAATAAAACGGAAACAGTTCTCCCCTCAGGAGTTTTATCAAGGCCTTTTGAGTGAACTTCTGCACCAACAACAAGTACATTTTTATGACTACCACTGCTTATAAATTTATCGGCAACAGACATTGCATATAAAAATCCAGTACACTGCTGTCTTAAATCAATTGCAGGAATTTCTGGAAGATCAAGTTTCGCCTGTAAAAAACATCCCGAACCAGGAAAGTCATGATCTGGGGACAACGTTGCAAAGACAATCATATCGATTTCATTCTTATCGATTCCTGCACTTTTTATTGCCTCTAAACTAGCATTTAAGGCAAGGTCAGAAGTACCTTGGTCATCACTAACCCATCTACGTTCAACAATACCTGTTCTTTGTTGGATCCATTCATCAGAAGTATCCATCATTTTTTCTAAATCAAAATTTGTAAAAACATTATCCGGCACATAAGAGCCAACACCAATAATCTTACTTGCTTTCATAATTATCCTTTTAAAATATAAAGCTATCTTATAACAAGTTTAGTCATATTTAAACAGAAACGACTCACTAAAGAAGTGTTTTACTCCAGTATGATTTCCTTGGAAAGTCTCATGTAAATTGTTACCATTTAAATATCCAAGGATAGATTGTGAAAAAAAATATTATTAAGATACCCATTATTTTATTTATCTTTAGTCACTCCTATGCTTTTCTTAGTGACTTTAAGTACTACCCTCAAGAACTTATAGACCTTGTTGAAAATAGTTCAGAGAGCTCATCACCGCAAATAAAAGATAAACTCTTTGAAGTTCTCGATGGCATTCATATTAAAAATGATAATTCGCAAGATGAAATCGTTAAAGAATGTAGCGACAATCAAAAGTGCTACTCTCAAAGAAGAGACATGTCCTATAAACAAGCAAGAAAATATATGTTTGGAGACATCTATTTAAGGAAAACTCAATCAGGATCATACTTTATAGTAGATAAGTACTGTAAAAAGAGTTATGGAAAGTCTGCTGGTGTAGGGCCCATGAGAATTCCTAATCACCAATTAATTAATTGTGAACATACATGGCCTCAAAGTAGATTTTCGAAACGTTTTTCAAAGTCTCTCCAAAAAAATGATTTACACCACCTCTACCCCGTGAACTCAAGAGCAAATTCAACTCGTGGAAATATTATCTTTGGTGAAGTAAATGGTGACGTTATTTCTAAAGACTGCCAGTCATCATCAAGAGGAACTATTGATTATAAAAACTCTACTACGAAATCTTTTGAGCCTCCTGTTGAGCATAGAGGAAATATTGCGAGGGCCTTATTCTACTTCTCAATAAGGTACAAGCTTTCAATAAGTGACGAAGAAGAGTTTTACTTAAGAAGATGGCACCGAGAAGACCCTGTTGATAACGATGAAAGACAGTCCAATCAAAAAATATTTCTGATCCAAAAAAATAGAAACCCATTTATTGATCAGCCAAGTCTAGTCTCCCAGGTAGGTGATTTTTAAATATGCGCTTATTGTTTCTAATTTTTTCAATACTTATTCTTCACTCATGTGCAACACCGATAAAGAGACCACAAAACAGACCTCGTGCTATAAGTGCGAAAGAAAAACTCTTAGAGTATTATAGAAATTTAAGGGCCAAAGAATGGAAGAACAGAACCCAAAAGCAAAAAAGAATTAAACGTTCTGCTAGAGCATATAAAAGACCTAAGCCAGCGCCAAAAAGACGTCAGATCAAACAAGTTCACAAAATTAAATGGGTTGATAAAGATTCTCAAAAAGTGGAAATTGAACAAAACCTTGCTTACTACTGTATGAAAAACCGCAAGAGCTCAAAATTTTCTAACGAGGCTGAATGCTATGCATTTACTGAAGATATTAGGATGAATTGTTTAGAAAAGTATGAGAAAGGAGATGCGAGACTTACAAGTTGTGTAAAGACCCGCATTAAAAATTAAAGACCTAGATCTTTTAAATTTTCCTGATTTGCACCTTTAGTGGCATCAACTACTGAGGCATCTTTGATAACGACTTCCTCAGTTTCAACTTTCTCTTTCATGGGAAAATTGCGATTTTGCTTAAGTGCTTCACTTTCAATTTCTTCCAAACGAAATCTTTCTCTTAAACTCACGAGGACCTCCCTTGTATACATTTTGCGAGAATTGAGCTAGCTCAACAAAAATTATCTTATCCTTACAATCATGAACCGTCAACAGATGTAAGAATTAGTATATATTTTACCTATTATCATTACTAAGTTATTAAATTTATAATTAAAACATGCTTATTTATAGCATGAGGATAAATGAAAAGAGTTAGAGTAAAAACCAAAGTTAAAGCAAAAGCTAAAGACATCATTAAGTCTTTTGATGTGGACTTTTTCCTAAAACTCTCCCCTCCGTTTCTTGATGTAGAAGTTAATCAATTCGATGGATATAAAACAGAAGACAGTATAAAGATCACTACAAACTTTTTAGGTTATTATCAGTTTTGGCACAATCAAGTGATCGATTATTTTGAAACGGATAAAGAAGTATCCTTTATTGAGCAGGCAATTGAGACTCCATTTCCTGTAACTTCATGGCAGCATAAGCACAAGATCATCCAAATTGATGATGAGCACTGCTACATCATTGATGACGTTGAATATAGCTGTGTTAACTTCTTCTTTGAAAACATGATTTACCCAGCTGTTTTTTTGACAATGTATTATAGAAGACCTGTCTATGTTGATAAGTTTCATTTTAAAAGTGACCAATTGTGAGTAAAAGAAAGACATGCGACATTTGTAAAAGACCAGAAAAAGCTTGTTATTGTCATACAATAAAGAAATACCGCAACAACTTCCCAGTATTAATTATTAGGCATTTTAACGAAGAGTCACATCCTTTTAATACGGCACGAATGGCCGAGATGACTTATGATAATTTAGAAATAATAAGTTCAAATCACCCTGAACTTGATCAAAGAATTGAATCATTTATTAAAGACCATAACCCATTTCTTCTCTTTAAAAGTCATTACTCAAGAAAGTTTAATTGTAAAGAAGAGGAATTCCTCTACAAAGCAATGATCGTCATTGATGGAACCTGGGATCAAGCAAAGGGAATCTTATACTCTAAAGAGTCACTTCAAAACTTACATCAACTTCACCTAGATCATGATGTAGAGTCTATATATAAGCCAATAAGAAAGGCCTGCTCAAAAAGTTTTCTCTCGACTCTTGAAGCAATAACAATGACCTTGGAAAGTATTGAAAAGGTAAACCTACAAGAAAGTCTCTCGCCACTGAAATACGTAGTTGAATGGCAAAAAAAATGGTCTCCGTAGAGACCATTCGTTTATATAAAAAAAACAATTAATTAGCTATTTTTTCTCCAAGACTTACACCAACCGCACTTAGAAACGTACTTATTTGCCATCATAGCACAACGTCCATAACCATCGATTTCCTTGTCTGCTTTACCTTTTTTATTAGGCTCGTAAAACTTACAATTTCCACAATTTGGATTATCAGCCGCATTTTTCTTATACTTTTTATGATCTTTTGCATCTGCTGCATTTAAAACGTAATCTAGTCTTTCTTTATTCTTAGCAACTTTTTTTCCTGCCGGCGCAGTTCCCGCCTTACATGCTTCAGCTAAAACTGTTGGTGCAACTGTTAAGGCAGATAGCCCTAGTAATGCTTTTTTAAAAAAATCACGTCTTTTCATTTATATCTCCTTGTAAAAATATAGATCTAATATAGCAGACAATTACCTTCAAGAACATTGACAAAGATCAGATTTCAGGAAAAATTTTCAATAATTTCAAGTGTTTGACACATCAAACTATGGTTGGTGCTATAATAATCAAATGAGATTGCTAACCTCTCCAAAATTATCACCTGAAAGTAAATGTCCCTACTTGGAAGACCAATTGGAGAGACATGAATTCTTCTTTGCTGACGAATTAAAACAAGAAGAAATGGACTTTTTACTATCAAAGGGCTGGAGAAAATTTGCTCAATTTCTTTTCAGGCCTTCATGCGCTCATTGTAAAAAATGTCTCCCCCTAAGAGTTGATGTAAAGACTTTTAAACCATCGAAGTCCCAAAGAAGAAATATAAAAAAGAATCATGATATCACTGTCAAACATGGACCACTTAAATATAAGAATGAACACTTTGCGCTCTTTAAAAAGCACTCTTATAAGCGTTTTGATAAATCAGATATAGAAAATGAAAGAGACTTCGTTCAAACATTCTTCATCGATGCAGGAACAGGTTATCTAAGCGAGTTCTATCTAGACCATGAACTTGTCGCTTATGGGATTCTTGATAGAACAGATAATGCACTAAGTTCAGTTTACTTTGTTTTTGATCCTGAATATGAAAATAGAGGCCTGGGTATTTTTGGGGCAATTTGTGAGATAGAACAAGCAAAGCTCTTAGAGCTTGATTATTATTACCTTGGTTATTGGATAGAAGAAAATAAGTCCATGCGCTATAAGAATAGTTTTAAACCACATGAACTCTATGATTGGGATTCTAAGACTTGGACTAAGGCCTAGTCTTCATAAGGTTCAAAGACCATATTTTTACAAGTATACGATTTTCCAAAAATTCCTTTTTTCATTGTTATATTAAATTTTGAGACATCAACTTCAGAAAATGTAGATGGATCATTGTAACTTTCTAAAATTTTAAATTCAGCCTTTGTGTTTTTCCATTCAGGTAAGATAATTATCGTCGACCTCAGACCTCGATCTATCCCAGTAATTAAATCACCCTCGGTCTTAGTAACTTTTCCGCCCTTTTGCAGACTAGCAATATACTCATCATCTATATAAAGCTCTAATGAGCAGCTATTATATGACTCTCCATTATCGTAATATATATTCATACAGTCTACATTATAAGCTCTACAGCCTTCGTCATTCACAAATGTACCACTAATTGCAACAGAATCCAGTCCAGCAAATGAAGAAAAACTAATAAATAATAATGGAATTAGAGCTTTAAATTTCATCTTTGATCCTTTTAATTAAATTTGGCTTAACTTATCCAATAATCTTTAACTTTACACAAGAATAGAGAACAAATAAGAAATATATACACGTAGCAAATGGCTGATTTTATGTTAAAAGTAAATAAAAGACGATTATATCCGATAAAAGGTTATGCCAGAAATAGAATCAATTATTCAGCTCCTCATTATGGGAATCATAGTATTTCTCATATTATGTTTTCGTTATTTCTTAACTTCAAAAATTAGTTACTACAAGCAATATGGTCAGGCACTAAAAGCAAAAATTATAGCTTTTAAAGAAGAAACTAAAAGAAGAAGTAACGGAAATGGAAGTACAAGTTACGTAACAACAATCTGCCCCGTAATAGAATATTATAAAGATGGTGAAAGAGTGCTGTTTCTTGGTACGAATCAAAACTACCTATCCCACGAAATTGGCAAGGAAGTTGATATCTATGCATTAAAAGAAGATGGAAAACACTTTGCACTACAAAAAGATAATATCTATGTACTCTTTTCAAGGGCCGCTCTCATATTTTTACTCATTCCCCTAACATTCATCTATTTAAATAAAGCACAAATAATATATAAAATTCTATTCCCTTTTTTAGGCCCTCTACTTTTAATTCCGCTCATCATGACTATAAGAAACACAATGAAAAGAAATGCACTTAAAGAAGGATATGATGGCCCACTGATGCCTCTCATTTTTGATAAGA